>NZ_JBVHHY010000025.1:0-141918 GCF_055560835.1 Kitasatospora sp. NPDC023120
GCCGCAGGTCCCGCAGCGAGCGACGCGATGCGCAACCGCTACGCAACACGGCAGGCCATCCCCGCGGAAGAGGCGTAAGGCTGCTCGGACAGACTTGAGCCGGGCCGGGAAGGGCCGTACCCGATCCACCAGGCCGCACGACTCATCGCCGACATACGCCTGTCTCCCCGCTCCGCACTCTCCCCAGGCCGTTGAACGGCCCAACCAACTGGGGAACCGAGAGCGGGCCTGGTCGTTTTCGGGGATCCTCATCAACGGGGAGCCGGTGCGGAAGGAGACAGGGGAATGGAGGGCATCGGTGCGGTGGCCGATGGCGCCAATGTTGCCCCGCCCGGCTGCAAGAGGCGGGTGCGGCTCGCCACGTCGGTCACCTCCATTACTCACGTCCAGCCGGGGGAGCGGGGTGGGACCACAGATCACTCCTCCCGTAGCCGCTCGAATAGGGGCGAGCCGGATACGGGGCAGCAGACCACAGCCGAAGTACGGGTCGCGAGACCAGGAGCTGCGGGCCAACTCGATGTCGCGTTCGGCCGAGCAGAGCACCGGCTCACGGAAGCAAGGGCGCGCTCCCGCGGCGAGTGCCTCGGTCTCGATCGCGGCGACTGCCTGGTGCCACCAAGAGGCCGGGAAGCCGGTGAGCTCGACAGCGGCGCTCGCGGTGGACCTGCTGCAGGAGAACGTGCTCGGCCTGCGACCGTCTCAACAACTCCGCGTGACGGTCGCCGTTCCTGTCCTCCGCCGCCCTTGGGTGACGGCATCGTGCCCCGCTCCGCCTCACGGACTGGTGACCGGGTATCTGTAGGCTCGCCGCACCCAACGGAGGTGGCAGCGCGGCGTCGAGCGAACGACATCACGCAGTACCGGTATTGGTCCGAGCGCCAAGTCCGAGCACTCGAACGCGATAACGGGATCCCGCTGGGCCGCTCGTGGCGGATCACCGCGGTAAGCACGCCCGACTCGATCTCCGGCATCCCACTTCCAGCGATCACATTTCAGGGCCGCGAGGCGCGCGAGCGAAGCCGCCTATCGGGTATGCCCCGCCCGAGCTTGGCGACCGTGGCTGAGTTGTGCCCCCGCTTGAGGTTCGAACCCGACCGGCCGGTGCCGCATCTCGGATGTCAGGACGATGGGCGGCCGGGCTTCGCGCTGCCGGCCATGGCGGCCGAGTCGCAGATGTCGGCGTCGGCCTCGCAGGGCTGGGCCCCCGGTTCGACGTTCAGCGCACTGCGCGCGATCTGTCGGAGCAGGGCGCGGAATGTCTCGCGCTCGTTCTCATCGATCGCGGTGAGAAGGGCGTCCTCGGCCTCGCGTACCTGGCCCTGGAGGTGCCGCAGGGTGTCGACGCCGTGGCCGGTCGCGACGATCCTGCGCCGTCGCCGGTCGGAGGGGTCGAGCCTGCGCTCGACCAGGCTCGCCGCGACCAGGTCGTCGAGCAGGTAGGTCATCACCGTGCGGTCGATCCGCAGATAGCCGGCCAGGGCGAGCTGGTTCGGCCCGTCGCCCTCGACCACGGCGGCAAGCGTCTGAAAGCCGCGCGCGCCCTGAGGTACAGCCTCCAGCGCTGAGGAGACGGCGGCCCGGTGGGCGCGCGCCACCACCATCAGCGAGAACCCGAAGTCCTCGGTGAGGTCGGCGCACCCGGCCGCCGGCCCGGTCGACATCTCGGTGCCCATGAAAGGAATGATATCCGGCGACTCTTTGTTGAGTAGATCGTCTGCTCGGCAGACGATCTACCGGGCAGCGTACCCCGAGGTGCCATGCACCTGCGTACGAGGAAGGCAAGGCCTGTCATGCTCAAGATCGGCATCATCCTCGGCAGTACCCGCCCCAACCGCAACGGCGAACAGGTCGCCCGGTGGGTGCTCGACATCGCCTCGCGCCGCGGCGACGCCCGGTTCGAGCTCATCGACCTGCGTGACCACCCACTGCCGCACCTGGACGAGCCCCTGCCGCCCTCGCTCGGCCAATACCGGAACGAGCACACCCGGCAGTGGGCGGAGAAGATCGCCGGGTTCGACGGGTTCGTCATCGTGACACCGGAGTACAACCACGGCATCCCCGGCGTGCTGAAGAACGCCCTGGATTTCCTCTACGCCGAGTGGAACAACAAGGCGGTCGGCTTCGTGTCCTACGGCGGAGTCGGCGGCGTCCGGGCGGTGGAGCAGCTGCGCCTGGTGGCGGGCGAGCTCCAGCTGGCCGACGTGCGCCAGCAGGTCACGCTGTCGTTGATCACCGAGTTCGAGAACTACCAGGCCTTCAAGCCCGGTGACTACAACCTGCCCGCTCTGAACACGATGCTCGACCAGGTCATCACCTGGGCCACCGCGCTCGCGCCACTGCGGGCGGCCGCGGTTCTGGCTTCATGAGCCCCCGCCCGGCCCGGTACCCCCGCAAACGGGCGCCGACGCCGAGCGGCGGCTCCGCAGTGGACGATGCGACAGCGGCAGACCGGCCCGGCGACCGCGAGGGCATGGGGCTGGCCGCCGACACCGGAGCGGTGCCGGTGAGCGGTGCGGCGGCTGGTTCAGCGGGCCAGCTCGGCGGCGTCCTCGATGACGTCGGCCACGACTCAGGGGCGGCTGATCATGACGACGTGGGAGGCGCCGTTGACCTCCACGGCGTGGGAGTCGGCGCGCTGGTACTCGTACCGTTCGAGGGCCAGGGGAGGGACTTGTCGGCGGTGGCGACCATGCCCAGGCGGGGATGCTGGGCAGGAACGGGTGAGCCGCCGGTTCGGTGCGGGCGCGAACCGACGGCTGGGCGTGGCGGCCGGGGAGCCGCTCCCGTGCGGTCAGTGGCCGGCGGCCTGCTTGATGAGGTCGGCCACGGCGTCGGGCCGTGAGATGTAGACGGAGTGGCTGCCGGGCACCTCGACGGTGTGGGCGCCGGCCCGCTCGGCCATGGTGCGCTGCGCGGGCGGAGGGATCATGCGGTCGTCGGTCGCGACCAGGTACCAGGCGGGCTTGGTGCGCCAGGCGGGCCGGGACACGGCTCCGTTGAGGGCGTCGACGCCCCAGGGAACCTGGGAGTCGGCCATGAATGCGGCGAGGTCCGAGGGGACGTCCCCGGCGAACGAGGCGGCGAACTTCTCGCGGTCCAGGAACAGGAAGCCGTCCCGGGGCGGGGGGATGGGCGGCACCGGGGCGCCGGGCGCGGGGTCCGCGATCAGGGTGCTCACCGACTCGCCCTTGTCGGGGGCGAACGCCGCGATGTAGACGAGGCCGGTCACCTTCTCGTGGTTGCCGGCCTCGGTGATGACGACGCCGCCGTAGGAGTGGCCGACCAGGACGGCCGGCCCGTCCACGGCGTCGAGGACCCGGGGGGTGGCGGTGACGTCGCCCTCCAGGGACAGGGTCGGGTTCTGCACGACGCTGACGCGGTACCCATCCTGGGTCAGCTGCTCGTACACCCCCTGCCGCCCGGAGCCGTCCACGAAGCCGCCATGGACGCTGGCCGGCGACCGCGCGACGGGCGAAAGCTACTGCCTGGCCCACCACATCTCGTCCGGCGAGAACGCCGAGCGCACCATCATGATCGCGTCGATCCGCTATCTCGACGAGTTCGTCAGGCAGGACGGCGCCTGGTACTTCGCGGAACGCCGCCTGATGGTCGACTGGACCGAGACCCGCCCCTCCAATCCCTGAGGACGAGCGGAATCCGCGTCAGCCCAGCGCGCGGTCGAGGTTGAAGGCGGCGCTGATCAGCGAGAGGTGGGTGAAGGCCTGGGGGAAGTTGCCGAGCTGTTCGCCGGTCGGGCCGATCTCCTCCGCGAACAGACCGAGGTGGTTGGCGTAGGTGAGCATCTTCTCGAAGGCGAGCCGGGCCTCCTCCAGCCGGCCCGCGCGGGCCAGCGCCTCCACGTACCAGAAGGAGCAGATCGAGAAGGTGCCCTCGGGGCTGTGCAGGCCGTCCGGGCTGGTGGCCGGGTTGTAGCGGTAGACCAGCGAGTCGGAGACCAGGTCCGCGGTGAGGGCGTCCAGGGTGGAGAGCCACTTGGGGTCGGTGGGCGAGATGAACTTGGCCATCGGCATCATCAGCAGCGAGGCGTCCAGCTCACCGTCGTCCAGGGCCTGGACGAACGCGCCCCGCCGGGCCGACCAGCCGCGCTGCATGATCTGCCGGTAGATCGCGTCCCGGGACTGCCGCCAGCGGGGCAGGTCGGCCGGGAGGCCGCGGCGGTTGGCCATCCGGATCGCCCGCTCCAGCGCCACCCAGCACATCAGCCGCGAGTACACGAAGTCCCTGCGGCCCGCACGGGTCTCCCAGATTCCCTCGTCGGGCTGATCCCAGCGCTCGCAGAGCCAGTCCGCCACCGCGCCGACCTCGTCCCAGCGGTCGCTGCTGATCGGCTGCCCCCACTTGTCGTACAGGTAGACGGAGTCGATCAGGGCTCCGTAGATGTCCAGCTGGAGCTGGCCGGTGGCGGCGTTGCCGACCCGGACCGGTGCGGAGCCGAGGTAGCCCTCCAGGTGCGGCAGCTCGTACTCGGGCAGCTCGCTGCGCCCGTCGATGCCGTACATGATCTGCAGCGGGCCGGTCGCACCGGTGCCGCGCAGGATGCCGCGCTCGCCGAGGAACCCCATGAACGCCTCGGCCTCCGAGGTGAACCCCAGGCGCAGCATGGCGTAGATGCAGAAGGCGGCGTCCCGGACCCAGACATACCGGTAGTCCCAGTTGCGCTCGCCGCCGATCCGCTCGGGCAGGCTGGTGGTCGGTGCGGCGATGATCGCGCCGGTCGGCGCGTAGGTGAGCAGCTTCAGCACCAGTGCGGAGCGGTTCACCATCTCCCGCCACCGGCCGTGGTAGCGCGACCCGGCCAGCCAGTGACGCCAGAACCGGACGGTCGCCTCGGCCTGCTCCTGCGCCTCGGCACGCGGACAAGACCGAGGGGCGACGGCGTCGCCGAGCTGGTCGAGGGCGAACACGTTGGACTCGCCCTCGAGGAGCTTGAAGTGCGACCACACGTCCAGGCCGTCGCTCTCCAGGGGTGCGGTGGCGGTCAGCGCGAGCGTCAGTGACGGGGATCGGAACACCGCCTCGTGGCCTTCGAGGTGCGTGGTGTGCGCTTCGGCGCCGTAGCCGAAGCGCGGGGCGATGCGCGCCCTGAAGGGGAGGGTGCCGCGGACGCAGACCACCCGCCGGATCAGCCGGTGCCGGGCCGCCTCGCGCGACTCGTCGACCACAGGCATGAAGTCCTGGATCTCCGCCACCCCGTCTGCGGCGAAGAACCGCGTGATCAGCATGTTCGTGTCGGGGAAGTAGAACTGTCGGGTGCGGGTCGGGACCTCGGCGGCCAGCTCGAACGACCCGCCCCGGTCGGCGTCGAGGATGGACCCGAAGACGCTGGGCGCATCGAAGCGCGGGCAGCAGTACCAGTCGATGGTGCCGTCCGTGCCGACCAGGGCGGCCGTACGAAGATCGCCGATCAGGCCGTGTTCGGAGATCGGTAGGTAGCGGCAGCTGTCCGCATGCTCGAAACCAGTCGTGTCGAACGCCATCTGGGCCTCCCTGCCGCTGCGGCGCGGGCCTGGAGATGAAGCCTTGCTTTTCATGCTAAATCGCTACTCGAGGCGCGGCTCCGGCGGAGCCGGGAACGCCCGGGCCAGCTCCTTTCGTGACGCCTGGTCGAGCCGCACCGACGCGGTGGTGAGGTTCTCGGCCAGGTGGGTGCGGGTACGGGTGCCGGGGATCAGCAGGATGTTCGGGGCGAGGTCGAGCAGCCAGGCGAGGGCGATCTGCGCCGGGGTGGCCCCCAGCCGCCTGCCCCGCTCGGTGAGGACGGGACTGGTCAGGATCTGGTTCTGGAGGCCGCGCGGCCAGCCGAGGGGGCAGAAGGGGACGAACGCGATCCCTCCGGCGGTGCACTCCTGGAGCACGTCGAGGGAGCGCTGGTCCGCGAGGTTGAAGAGGTTCTGAACGCAGACGATGTCGGTCCGGTCGGCCGCCCGCAGCAGGTGGTTCGGCGCCTGTCTCGTCGCGCTGGGCGGCGACCTTGCTGACGATGGCCAGGCCGTCCGGGTAGGGGTGGAGCGCCTCGCGGATCAGCTCGTTGACGACGCCCGGGCCGTCGCCGTGGCGAACGCGACCGCCCGTACCCACCGCACATCGGATGCGGCGGCACGGGACGTGGCGGTGCGGGCGGAAGTGGACATGGCCGCCCCATCATGGCAGGCCGCCGTCCCCGGCCGGCCGGATCCGGTCTGGGATGTATGGGCCGGCCGGCACCGGGTCGGCCGCTCCGGGGCGGCGGAGAGTCTTCGGCGTGGACATCTCGGAAGGGTGAGGTGGTGGGCATGCCGGGCGGATGGCTGGACCGGCTGGGCGGACATGCGGTGGTCGTGGGTCCGGTGGCCAGGGACCGCGTGGTCTGATCGGCGCCCGCACGGTGGTAGGTGTAGCCGGTGCCGGCGGTGGACCGGAGTTTGATGACCGGGCGGAGTTCGTTGCGGGCCACGGGTCCTTCCTGGTTGGGCGCTGTTGACGCGTCCCCACTATAGAGAAATGAAATCCATTTTCATCTAAGCTAGTGTGAGCCAAGCTTCCGGGATCGTCGCGCCGACCTCGGGGGCGTGGCCGCCTGTCCGCCGCACGATCCGCAACGGAGCCATCCCATGTCCGCCCACTGTCAACTGACCGGCCGCAAGCCGGGGTTCGGTAACGCGATCTCGCACTCGCACCGGCGCACGCGTCGCCGCTTCGATCCCAACATCCAGCGCAAGCGCTACTGGCTGCCCAGTGAGGGCCGTTACGTGCGTCTTACGCTCAGCGCCAAGGGCCTGAAGACCGTCGACGTCATCGGCGTCGAGGCCGCCGTCACCCGCATCCGAGCCCGAGGAGAGAAGGTCTGATGGCCAAGCAGAGCAAGATCGCCAAGAACGAGCAGCGCCGCCGGATCATCGCCCGGTACGCCGAGCGCCGAGCCGAGCTCAAGCGCGTCATCGCCCACCCCGCCAGCACCCCGGAGGAACGCGCCTCCGCCCAGCGCGAACTCGCCCGCCAGCCGCGCGACGCAAGCGCCACCCGCGTCCGCAACCGCGACACCGTGGACGGACGCCCGCGCGGCTACCAACGTGCCTTCGGCCTCTCCCGGATCAACCTGCGCACCATGGCCCACGCCGGACAGCTGCCCGGTGTGCGGAAGTCGAGCTGGTGAGCGCCGTGCCCGAACACGTCAGGCTCCCGGTCGTGGTGGTGGCCGGACTGCACCGCGCCGAACGCCGCCGCGCCGTCCAGGAGTTGCTGGACGGCAGCGTCAACGCAGTCGTCCTCCACCACGACCTGCGCGACGCCTCGCGCCGCACCGTCCACCGCGAACTGCGCGACACCAACGGCGTGTACGACACCGCCGAGCTGCCACTGACCAACGACTGCGCCTGCTGCGCCCTGCGCGAGGACATGCTGCCCGAGTTGGTCGGAATCGCGGAGGCTGGGCAGCACGGCCTGGCAGTCGTGGAACTGTGGGGCGGCAGCGATCCGCACCCCGTGGTCGAGGTGATCGCGGGCGGGGAGGTGGACGGCCGGCCGATGGAGGAGTTCATCGAGCTCGCGGGCGTGGTGGTCGCCGTCGACCCGGACCGGCTGCTCGGCGAACTCTCCGTCCCCGACGAGCTGGCCGAGCGCGGCGAGCACACCTCCCCGGACGACACCCGCACCCGCGCCGAGGCGCTGGCGCACCAGATCGAGTACGCCACCACCCTCGCGGTCGCCCGCGGCGGCGCGGCGGGACTCGCGATGCTGCGCCAACTGCACCCGACCGCCCGCCGGGTGCTGCTCGGCACCGGCGAACTGCTACGCGCGGCGCTCGGCGGCTTCGATGTGGCCGCCGCCCGCGACCGGGTGAACCCGGCCATCGCGCTGCTGCCGCAGGCGGCGGACGAGGGCGGTGTGGCCACCGTGGTGTGGGAGCGGCGCCGTCCGCTGCACCCGGGCCGGTTCCACGAGGCGCTGGAGCTCCTCGTACCGGCAGCCCAGCGCAGCCGGGGACGGTTCTGGCTGGCCAACCGCCCCGAGCTGATGCTCGCCTGGGATGCCGCCGGGGCCAACCTCGCCGTGGAGGAGTGCGGTCCGTGGCTCGCCTCGCTGCCGGACGCCGCCTGGGAGCTGTACCCGCCCGCGCGGCGGGCGGCCGCCGCGCTCGACTGGGACCCGGCCCACGGCGACCGCATCCAGCAACTCGTCTTCATCGCGGAGGGGTTGGACACGGAAGGGATCACCGAGCTGCTCGACTCCTGCCTGCTCACCGACGCCGAACTGATGGCAGGCGAGCCCGGCTGGAAAGCCCTGCCCGACGCTTTCGAGGACCTGCTCGACCCCGTCTCCTGACAGAACGGAAACCGCGATGGCCAAGCGCCCCGCCGGCGGACGCCCCGCCAAGCCCCGCCCGAATCCCCTGATCGAGGCCGGGATCACCTACATCGACTACAAGGACACCAATCTGCTGAGGAAGTTCGTCTCCGACCGAGGCAAGATCCTCCCCCAGCCTTCGGCCGGGAGGTGCCCCCATCGCCGTGTCACCCGCCTCACCGTCCAGCAGCAGCGGGCCACGGCCACGGCGATCAAGAACGCTCGTGAGATGGCCCTCCTTCCCTACGCCTCCCCTACCCGTTAGGAGCCCGACATGGCCGTACCCAAGCGGAAGACGTCACGCAGCAACACCCGGCACCGCCGTGCCCAGTGGAAGGCGAGCGCACCCCAACTGGTGGCGATCACCGTCGAGGGGCGCGAGCACCTCGTCCCGCGCAACCTGGTCAAGGCGTACGAACGCGGACTCCTCACGCCCTGAGCCGCTCCGCAGGCCCGGGCAGACCGCAGTGCCGGCTGCCGCCCCGCCTCGGCGTGGTGCTGGAAGCGGAGGACCCGTCAGCCGCAGACCGGACGGGCACGGATCCGCGGCTCAAGGACGGCCGAGTGAGGTATCCCGGTGAGTCGGCGGAGTGCCGGGCGGCTCGCGCGCCGCGGCTGGAGCGGGAGATCGAGCTTCGCCGTTCACGGCTCCGCTCGACCGGCTCGACGGCCCCGTCGAACACCTCACCCAGCACATCAACGTCGCGATCGCGGTCTCGGCGACAGGTGAAAACTGACCGCTGAACGGCGGATCAAGGGTGACCCACCTCGCGATCGTCTGATCATCCTGATCTTCATTGAGGGTCAGGAGGAGAGGGTGATTTCCGTGGAGGACTGGGCTGAGATCCGACGGCTGCACCGGGCCGAGCAGATGCCGATCCGGGCGATCGCCCGGCATCTGGGCATCTCGAAGAACACGGTGAAGCGGGCCCTGGCCACGGACCGGCCGCCGGTCTACCAGCGTCCGCTGAAGGGCTCGGCGGTGGATGCGGTCGAGCCCGCCATCCGCGAGCTGCTGAAGCAGACCCCGACGATGCCCGCAACGGTGATCGCCGAGCGGATCGGCTGGGAGCGCGGGATGACGATCCTCAAGGAACGCGTACGCGAGCTCCGGCCGGCCTACCTGCCGGTCGATCCGGTCTCCAGGACCGTCTACCAGCCCGGCGGGCTCGCCCAGTGCGACCTGTGGTTCCCGCCGGTGGACATCCCGCTCGGCTACAGCCAGTCCGGCCGCCCGCCGGTCCTGGTCATCGTCTCGGGCTACTCCAGGGTGATCACCGCGAGGATGCTGCCCTCGCGGCAGACCGGCGACCTGATCGACGGCCACTGGCGCCTGCTCGCCGACGACTGGGGAGCCATCCCCAAGACCCTCGTCTGGGACAACGAGGCCGGAGTCGGCAAGGGCAGGCTGACATCCGAGTTCGCCGCGTTCGCAGGCCTGCTCGCCACCAGGGTCCACCTCTGCCGGCCCCGCGACCCCGAGGCGAAGGGCCTGGTCGAGCGCGCCAATGGCTACCTGGAGACGAGCTTCCTGCCCGGACGCACGTTCAGCGGCCCCACCGACTTCAACAGGCAGCTGAGCGCCGTCGGGCGTCGTGAGACCTCACGTACGGTGGCAGGCTGGAGCTGGTACGGCGGAGGCTTCCGCACGGTCGGTTCGCCTGTGGCCCGAACCGATCTGTCCTGCGTCTTCCGGGCGGAACGTGGTCAACCGCCCCCAGCCGGCTGCTGCCACCGCAGCCGAACCACGACACGAACTCCTCCGCCACGGTCCCTGGTGCATGGCAACCGAGCGGTGCCGGCCTCGACAGATGCGTCCCCGGACGCGGGTGCCAAGGGCATCCTCGGGAGTATCGCGCTCGGCGACCTGGCGCTCCTTTCGAGCGGTGGTCAACGACCATCGCGGCTGACATCCTGGAAAGGAGGGCACGCCGTCGTCCGCGACTGTCGGGAACGACGGGAAGAGGGCGCATCTTCCCGGTGAATACGCGGCATGCGGGCGGCAGGGTCCGGCCTCCGGCAGCCTGCGGTCCGCGTCGGCTGGGCTGGACTGGGCATGCGAAGCCCGGGATGGAGGACATCGCCATGGCCACCGCGATCAACCGTGGCGAGATCGAGGCCGACATCAAGGAGACGCTGGGCCTCGTCCCGCACTTCTTCAGCAAGATCCCCACCGAGCTGCTGGGCCCGGAGTGGGAGATCTTCAAGCGGATCGAGCTAGGGGAGACGCTGATCCCGAACAAGTACAAGGAACTGATAGGCGTCGGGCTGCACGCCGAGACGAAGTGCAAGTACTGCAGCCTGTTCCACACCGAGGCCGCGAAGCTCTTCGGAGCAACGGACGAGGAGATCCAGGAGGCCGTCCACTACGCCAAGGCCAGCCTCGGCTGGAGCGCCTACATCAACGGCATGCAGGAGGACTACGACCAGTTCGCCGCCGAGCTGGCCCAGGTCACCGACTACGTCCGGTCCAAGGCGGCGTAATGCAGCTGGAACGGGTGCGGCCCACGGTGCTGCGCGGCACCTTCCACGCGTACGAGCTGGCCGCCCTGACCGCCGCCGCCCGTTACGTGGTCGAGGCCGCACCCCCCGACATACCCGCCGAGTCGCTCCAGCAGTTGGAACAACTGCTCGCCGCGTACGACGACCAGGTCCGGAACCTGCCGAATCCCGCGCCACAAGGAGGCACGTGACCGTTGCGCACCACCGGCAACCCCGTCGGGTGGTCGTCCCGGTGCTCGCGGGAGCGACCACTGACCAATCAGGTGGGGTGGACTGCGCGTTCTCGGAGAGGACCTTACGGCGCCGGTGCCGTCCGGTGGCGGACCGGCACGTCGGGGTGCACACCGCCGGTCCGTCGGCCACCACGGGGTGCCCCGAGCCGCCGGTCCCGGTGCCGGTGGTCACCATGGAGGGGTGGACGGACATCCGATCGACGTTGCGGGAGTCCTGGACGTCGGACCGACACCCCGGACGGCGCTTGCCTGGTTGCCGCCGGCGGAACTGTGGCGGGCCGTCCAGCGGATCAGGGCGGAGCACGATCCACAGATCCGCCGCTGGCCGCCGCACGTCAACGTGCTGTTCGGCTTCGTCCCGGAGTCGGACTTCGGGCCCGCGCTCCCGCTGCTGGGCGCCGCCGCGGCCGAGCACGCCCCGTTCAGGGCCCGTCTGCACGGGGTGCGCCACTTCTCCCACCACCACGACGCCACGGTCTGGCTCGACCCGGCGGGCGGCGGCCCCGGCCCGTGGCGGGCGCTGCACAGCTCGCTGGTGGAACGCTTCCCCCGCTGTCGGGGTCGGGCGGACGACTTCACGCCCCACCTGTCCTTGGGGCGGACCCGGGACCCGCGCCGGCTCGCGCCCCAGCTGGCTGCCCGCCTGGGCACCACCTCTGCACGGGTTACCGAACTCACCCTCCTCTCCCGCCGGGGCGACGGCCCGATGCGGGCCCGGTTCACGGTCGAGCTGGGTACGGGCGAGGTCCGGCCGCTGCCGGAGCTGCCGGACCTCGGGCCCGTGTGACGGTCCGGGCGTCCGTGAGGACAGCCGCGGGTGCGGGTGTCCGGCGGGCTGCGGTGCGGCGGTGGGCGAGTTCGGCCGAACCCGTGCCGACCGGCGGTGTCCCGCGCGAGGATGTGC
Source organism: Kitasatospora sp. NPDC023120 (assembly GCF_055560835.1). Classification (NCBI taxonomy): domain Bacteria; kingdom Bacillati; phylum Actinomycetota; class Actinomycetes; order Kitasatosporales; family Streptomycetaceae; genus Kitasatospora; species Kitasatospora sp. NPDC023120. The sequence goes on from NZ_JBVHHY010000025.1 coordinate 11,983, forward strand.
GCCGTCGAATGCCCTGTGCCGGTGCCGGCGGTGAGGGCTGAGCCGGCGGGGCCGGGGCCGGTGCGTCGTGGCGTCGGCGGACACGTCGCCCGGTCGCCGGGCGAAGGCACGTCGGGAGGCAGGCCGCCACCCGTTGGATGGTGGCCTGCCTCCCGGCGGTTCGCGTACCGGCCTGCGGGCGCTTCCGGGCCCCGAACCGGCGGGCAGGAGTCGGACGCGCTTGTCGGCGGGGCTACTTGACGTAGATGGAGGGATTGCCGAAGACGCTGTAGCCGACGGGGCACTCGACCTTGTTGTAGTGCAGCCGCCAGACCACGCTGGGCTGGGGCTGGTCGGCTCCTCCGCTCCAGTGGCGATTCCCGTCGGTGCACTTGATGCCGATGCGGACGCGGAAGTTCTGGCACGAGAAGTGAGCACGGCCGCGGCCGCCGGAGAAGTCGGACCAGTAGCTTCCTCCGTTGGGGCAGCCGTAGCTCGCCGTTCCGGCCGGGTTCGGCACGGACGCGGCCCGGGCCGGAGCGAGAGGAAGCAGGGCGAGCCCGGCCGTCAACGCGGCAACGGCGCCGGCGGAGATCTTGCTGCGGACAGTGGTCAACACGGTGGTCTCCTCTGAGGCGAACTGTCACTCGGGCACGGGAGGATCACGCGGCGGACGGCGCCGTCCGAGCCCTCCCGACATCAGGACTCTGTGGTGCGGGGCCGTCGGACACCAGGCCACAAGGCGTCCGGGACAGTCCGGGACAGGACGTCGCCCCGTCCCGGACCGTCCACTCGCAGGTCAGGCCCTCGTGCCGACGACCGGGGCGCGTGGACGTCCGGGGGGAGAGCCACGTGTCGCCCCGCTCTCGAGGCCGCGCTCCCGCGGTCGTGAACGTCTCAATTCGCTGTGGCTCGCCGCCGGTTGCTCGGCCAGGATCGAGGCATGAGTCCCCAGCCCCTGCCGGATCCCGCCCAAGCGCGCGACACGGCCCAGTTCGTCGCATGTCTTCGACAGCTCCGGGATCAGTCCGGACTGACCTACCGGGCATTGGAGCGCCGCGCCGCCGAGTTCGGAACCGTGCTTCCGCGCAGCACGATCGCCGAGGCGCTGCGTCACGATCTGCTGCCACGGCCGGAACTCCTGGACGCCTTCGTGCGGGCGTGCGGCCACGGGGAGGATTCGGCTTCCTGGCTCGAAGCACGCGCCCGGCTGGCGTCCGGTGCCACCCGCGAGGCACCCGGTGACGCTGCCCCGGCCGGGTCCGCCCCGCCGGAGCCGCCGGTTACCGGTGCCCCGCAGACCGCGCGGCTCACACCCTCCCGCTCACGGCGGCTGCGGCGCGGCGCGGTTCCGACCGTGGCCGTTCTGGCAGCCGTTGCCGTCCTGGCCGTACTGGGCGCGGTGGCAGGCGGGATGGCGCTCATGGGCGAGGGTTCGGACTCCCCGGCCGTTCCCGCCGCCGGCCGTCCGGAGCAGGCGCCGCTCGCGGCGGGCGCGTACCTGATCCGGACCGCGGGCGCCCGTCTCTGCCTCGGGGAGTCCACGGCCCACGACAGCGGCGGCCGAGTCGGACAGTTCGACTGTCCGGGGAACGTACCCACCTACGTTCTGGAGCCGGCGGGCGGCGGGCAGTACACGATCCGTTCGCTCCACCCCGTCCTGGGCCACGGTTGTCTGGGAGTGGAATCGGCCCTTCTCACCGACGGCGCCCACCTGATGAACGACTACTGCGGCCGGCGGGGCACCGCCGAACGATTCCGGCTGCGCCCGTCTCCCGAAGGCGCCGGGAGGTACCTCATCCAGCCGGCGCACAGCAGCGCGTGCGTCACCATTCCCGGCGGTATCGCCACCCCGGGCGTCCTCGCACTGCAACTCCCGTGCGCCACCCCGCCCACCGGGCAGAGCTTCACCTTCGAGTCCGTCCCCGCCCCGACCGGCATCCCGGACATCACGACCAACTGATCGATCCGATCCGACGCGCGGTCGTAGCCGCCGGGGTTACGGTCCCGTGCGCGGTCAGTGGCCCAGCACGCCGCGGATCCAGCCGTCCACCGTGCCGGTCAGGTCGTGTTGCCCGGCCGCGTGGTCCAGCGGGAACGTGCGCGCCGAGTCGCCGCTGTGGAACATGCCGCGCTTGTCGAACTCCAGCACCACCTCGACCCGGTGCGCGTCGGTGACGAAGGACAGCTCGATCTCGTTGCAGCGCCCGGCGAACTGCGGCGCCGCCTTGTACTCGATCTCTTGGTAGAACGGCAGCGTCTGGCCCGTGCCGTGGATCCGGCCGGCTTCCAGGTCGGCCCGGTGGAAGTGGAAGCCGAGCGCGGCCAGCGCCTCCAGCACCCGCTGCTGCACCGGCAGTGGCTGCACCGCGAGCGGGTCGGTGTCCCCGCGGTCCAGCTGGCCGGCGATGTCCACGTCGGTGCGGACCCCGAGCACCATGCCCGACAGGTGGTGGCCCCCGACCGCGGTCAGCGGCGTCTCCCACGGCACGGGGAGGGCGAACGGGACGGCACGCTGCTCTCCGGCGGCCAGCCGCAGCGGGCCGCAGACCTGCGCCCGGGCGAACTCCTTGACGGTGTGGCTCTCGCCGTCCTCGTGCTCGACCTCGACCCGGGCGGCCAGGCAGAGCGTGATGCCGTTGATCCCGGCGTCGCGTTCGCCGCCGACCAGGTTGACCTGGCCGTGCACGGTGCCGCCGGGGTGGACGGTCGGCGTGGACAGGACCGTGTCGACGGTGGGTCCACCGACGCCCAGGGCGCCGAGAAGCCGCTTGAACACCATCCGGGGCACTCCTCACAGAGTCGGGGAAAACGAGCGCACTGATCGTACTTTGCCTGCTCTTGGCCGGTGCTGGCACTCCTCGTCCAGCTGACCCTGTGGCTCGCAGGGCCGTACTTCTTCATCAGTGTGCTCGTCGCCAACGTGCGCTCCATGTTCGGCGGCGCGCCGGTCGGCGACCTGCACGATCTGCTCCGATGGGGCGGCGTCAACGGCTACTACACCGTCGGCTGCTTGCTGCTCCTTGTTCGCCGTCCTCGCGACGCTCATCTACGGCCCGCTCACGGTCTTCGGCTCGGACGACATCTCCTGGGCCGATGTCGGCTACTTCTGGTGCGCGGTCGTCATCCTGACCCTCTACGCGCTCGCGGGCTTCGCGGCGATGGGCGCAACCGCTCTGACCGCTGCGGCGTGGCGCGCCGATTTGACGGAGGCTCTCAGACCGAACCTGACAGCAGCGGAGCCGCCCAGCGTGCGAAGACCTCGATGCCGCGCGGCTCACGGCCGGTCAACTCCCGCACCGTGCCCGTGGTGGACGAGTTGACGCCGTCACGCAGTGCCCCGAAGGCGGCCACTACCTGCTCCGCCAGCCACGGCGGCATACCCGCCTGAGCCATCCCGGCGGCAGCCGCCTCGTCCGACACCGCCACGTACTCGATCGGGCGGCCGAGCGCGCTCGACAGCTGCCGTGCGACATCCCCGTAGGTGATCACCTCCGGGCCGGTGAGGACATGAGTCCGCCCGCCCTGCACCGCCGTGCTCAGCACCGAGGCCGCCGCCGCAGCGACATCCCGTGGATCGATCATCGCGATCCGAGCGTCACCGGCGGGCAGGAAGAAACGGCCGGCCTGGCGGATGGTTGCGGCAGAACCGAGGATGTTCGACATCATGTGGCTGGAGCGCAGAACCACCGCCGGGACTCCCGAGCCGCGCAGATGCTCCTCGATCCGGCCGTGCTGGTCGAAGAACATCGTCGGGGACCCGGCCTCGGCGCCGATCGTGGACAGCATGACCACCTGTCGGACCCCGGCGCTTGCTGCCGCGTCGATCACCTGTGTCCCGTACTCGACCTGCTGGGGGTGGTTAGCGCAGATCAGGAACAGCCGCTCAACACCGGCGAGGGCCTGGCGGACTGACGTCGGCTCGGAGAAGTCGCCCTGCGCCAACTCGGCGTCACCGTCGAGGACGGCAGCTGCGCGGCCCGGGTCCCGCACGAAGGCCCGGACGGGAATCCCGCGGTCCTGGAGCTCCCAGACGACCTTCGAGCCGACGTTCCCCGCCGCGCCCGTCACCAGCACCGTCGCCATCTTCGCTCACTCCCTGGGATCAACCGCCGACAGCTCAACGTATCCGAGCGATGACAAGAGGTGACGGAACGCCACAGGCCAGAACACCGACCAGCCTGCGTTGATCCGCTTCCCTCTGACTGCGCGTCAGTGCGCTCGTAGTCCGAGCCGTGGACCAGCGCGAGAAGGGGTCCAAACAGGCAAGATGGCAGCGCGGGCACGGCGTCCTTCGTGATCACTGAGCGTAGAGAACTCCATGATCACGTGGACCTCTGCCCGTTGTGATGCCCGCCCCACCTCTCGGGCGCCTATTGCCGGTCGGTCTTATTCGGACCGCCATTCCGTCCTTCGGCGACAGCCGATCCAGATGTGGCGGGGTGGATGAGCAGCAGCCAGCCCCTGCGCGCTCTGCGGACGAGGCATTACCGGCGGCTCGGCCGCGTATTTCCGGGCGCGACAACCGCCGCTTGTGTCCTCAGCGAAGGCCTGGTCCGCCGGATGGGTGTTTGCTGGAAATATGACGTTGATCGTCGGTACCTCGGGTTGGCAGTACGACGACTGGCGCGGGGTGCTCTATTCGGAAGGGACACCCAAGCGGCGCTGGCTGGAGGAGTACGCCGAGCGGTTCGCCACGGTGGAGAGCAATGCGGCCTTCTACCGCTTGCCCTCCTCGGACACCTTCGCCGACTGGCGCGCCCGTACCCCGGAGGGATTCGTGTTCGCGGTGAAGGCGAGCCGTTATCTCACCCACATCAGGCGCCTGCGCGAGCCGGCCGAGCCGGTCCAGCGGCTGCTCGCGGCGGCACAGGGGCTCGGGGAGCGGCTCGGCCCGGTGCTGCTCCAGTTGCCGCCCACGCTGCACGCGGATGCCGAGCTGCTGGACCGCTGTCTGGCCGCCTTCCCGGCGGGTGCGCGGGTGGCCGTCGAGCCGCGGCACCCGTCCTGGTGGACGCCGGAGATCCGTGCGGTGCTGACCGGTCGGGCCGCCGCACTGTGCTGGGCGGACCGGGAGTCACGCCCGGTCACCCCGCTGTGGCGGACCTGCGAATGGGGCTACCTGCGCTGCCACGCCGGTCGGGCCCGGCCCCGGCCACGGTACGGGCGGCAGGCACTGGCAGGCTGGGTGGGCCGAATCGCCGACAGCTGGCCGGACTCGGCCGAGGTTCACGTGTACTTCAACAACGACCCGGGCGGAGCGGCGGTGCTCGACGCGAGCGCGTTCGCGGCTGCCGCCGCACGGGCGGGCCGTACCGTGACCCGGACACCGTAGGGAGTGGGCGATGATCCGCAGCCGAGTGATCGTCTCCGGCGATCAGGCTCCTGGCGGACCCGGGGGGCCCGACAGGGTCAGCGTGCGGCAGCCGCCGCGGCGGAGCCGGGCGGACCGCGCGACGCCGGAGAGGTAGGAGACGCGGGCGACGCAGGTGAAGCCGGAGAGCCGGCGGGGGCGGACGAGGACGGCGAGGGCGGGGGTCGACCGAGACCACCGACGGGATGAAGCTGCGGAACGGCGCGCAGAGCGGTCACGGTCGGTTCGGCTTGTGGTCCAGGCGTGGGCGAGCGAGTACCCGAGCTCGCCGCCCTCGTGGATCGACCCGGGAGTCTCGGGGGTGACGTGGCTCGGCGCGCCGCAGGGGAAGGAGACCGGGCGGAACAGCCCGGCCATGCCGGCCTCGTCGTGGGTGATGTCGGGGTAGTGCTCGGTGTAGCTGCCGTCCAGCCACGCGCCCGCCAGGACGGCCGGGCCGCCGTGCCCGGGGCCCAGACGCAGATGGCGTCCAGGTCGCGGGCAGTCGGCCTAACGGGCGTGCTGCTCCGTCGGAGTGTCGGGCAGCCACAGGGCGGGGCCGAGGATCTCATGGTGGATCCGGGCGGCGGGCACGCCGGCCCGCCGGGTGGCACATCGGCGGCCTGGTACAGGCGCGCCTCGCGGGCGATCAGCGGGGCGGCCATCTGCCGGTACCTTCGGCGCATTCGCAGCCGACGTCGTGACAACTCCGAGAGGTCGTAGGGGCATTCGGGGAGTCACGCGAATTCCATGGGCCAGGTGTCAGACGCCCACACCGTGACGCCCGAGGTGTGTGTCGCCGCCATAGAGATGGCACTCCGGCCTCCGTAGCGTGTCGCGCACCGGAGCTGAACGAGGAGGAGTGAACGCACATGCGGAGGAACGGACGTGGTGGGCGGAGAGGCTTGGGCTGGCTGCTCGCCAGCGTACTGGCGCTGATCGGTGCGGCCGTTCCGGCGGGGTCGGCCTCGGCGGCGGTGCCGTCCAACCTGACCCTGGAGGCGACCTACAGGAGCGTCGCCAACGGCTGGGACCGCGTCGAGCGCTACCTCGACACCACCCCCGGCTTCCGCCAGGAGCAGTATCCGCCGGACGGCCGCGGCAACCAGGACGGCCAGCGGCTCACCTTCTTCGGCGGCGTCAAGCAGCCCTTCTCCGGCCGTTTCCTGCTCTACTCGGCCCCGGGCTGGAACACCGGAGCGCGCCAGGTCCCGGTGCTGCTGGTGCATGGTGCCAACGACAACCCGGACCGAGCCTGGGCCAACCCCGGCGAGTCCGGCGGCTACGGCTGCGGCGCCGCCTCCTGCCCGAGCACGGGGCTGATGCAGAAGCTGGCCGGGCAGGGCTACCGGGTCTTCGCGATCGGCTTCGCGCACAAGCAGGGCGACAACCTGATGCAGGCCCAGGAGGTGGGCGACGCGGTCGCGTTGATCCGCGCGAAGCTCGGTGTCCCGCGGGTGGACGTGGTGGGCTGGAGCAAGGGCGAGATGTCGGCCCGGGCCTACGTTTCCTCGGTCAAGCCCGCCTGGGGCCGCCCGTACGCGGGCGACGTGCGCAAGCTGATCACGCTCGGCGGTCCGAACGGTGGCTACGACTATCCCTTCGCGCACGGGTGGGCGCACGACTTCTCGATCTGGCCGCAGTGCGGCGGTGCGATCAACGCCCCCTCTCCGCACCTGCACATGACCTGCTACGGCACCTACACCGCGCACCCGGAGTTCTCCTTCACACCGACGAGCGGCTACGACGACTACCCCGGGCAGCGGCAGATGCTGGCCCGCTGGGACTCGGTCTTCGGCGTTGACCAGACTCAGCAGGACTGGTACACGACCTACTACGGCGGGCAGGGCTTCTACACCGACGGCGGCGGCATCCAGGCCGCGATCGACGCCGGCTCGTTGATCGCCCCGCTGCACCAGGCCGGGGTGCCCTCCTCGGTGACGGCGTACCTGCTGGCCGGCGGTATGCCCAACGTCCTCGGGATCTTCAACGAGGATCGCGGCCCAAGCGACGGCGTGGTCTTCGTGGCCAGTGCGCTGGACACCACCGGGTTCGGCACCGTCGGCGGCACCGCGCTGATCGCCTCCGCCAACCACCTGGAACTCGGCTGGGACAGCGCGGCGAGCGCGCAGGTCGCCGGCTGGCTGAGCTGAGGAGATCCGGATGATCACCGATCGACTGGTAGCCACCGACCGGCTGACCGTGAACTACGCCGAGGTCGAGGGCCGGACCGGGGAGCCCGTGGTCCTGGTGCACGGCAACGTCTCCTCTGGCGTCTTCTGGCACTCGACAATGGCCCAACTCCCACCACGCTACCGGCCGTTGGCGCCAGACCTGCGCGGCTTCGGCGGCAGCGAGCCGCTACCGGTGGACGCCACCCGGGGTCTGCGCGACCACAGCGAGGACCTGCTCTCCTTCGTGGCGGAACTCGCACTCGGCCCGGTGCACTTGGTCGGCTGGAGCATGGGCGGCGGCGTGGTGCTGCAACTGCTGCGCGACCGGCCGGAGCTGGTCCGCTCGCTCACCCTGGTCAACCCGGTCTCCCCGTACGGCTTCGGCGGCACCCACGGGGTGGACGGACGGCTCAACTCGCCCGACGGAGCGGGCTCCGGCGCCGGCGGTGCGGCCCCCGAGTTCGTCCGGCTGCTGCGCGAGGGCGAGCCGGGCGCCGGGTCGCCGTTCGCGCCGCGCTCGGTGCTGGACACCGCCTACGTCAGCGAGCCGCTCGCGGAGCCGGACCGCTACGTTGCGGCGATGCTGACCACCCGGACCGGGGAGGACCACTATCCGGGCGACAGCCGTACGAGCGACGCCTGGCCGGGCTTCGGACCCGGCGAACGCGGGGTGCTCAACTCGATGGCGCCGACCCACTTCCGGATCGACGACCTGGAACTGGTCGAGCCGAAGCCGCCGATCCTGTGGATCCGCGGCACGGCCGACGTGATCGTCTCCGACGCCTCGCTCTTCGACCTGGCCCACCTGGGGGCCATCGGAGCGGTTCCGGGCTGGCCCGGCGCGGACACCTGCCCGGCGCAGCCGATGGTGGCGCAGACCCGTGCCGTGCTGGACCGCTACGCCGCCGCGGGCGGGCGGGTGCGCGAGGTCGCGGTCGAAGGTGCCGGGCACAGCGTGCAGTTGGAGCGCCCGAAGGAGTTCCTGGCGGCGCTGGTGGAGACGCTGGGCGGGGCGTGACAGCGAGGCCGCCGCTCCGGAGGGCGCTCCGCACGGGGTGGCCGGCAACTGCGTCGACCCCGGGTGCGTGCGCCACACCGCTGGTGGAGCACGTCCGCAGCTCCCGCCCCGAGCCCGTGCGGTCACGGGGTGCACACGAACCGGTCGGGGGTGAGAATGGCGGCGGCGGGACGGGCGGAGAACGGAGTGACTGGTGAAGGCATTGCCGCGGGGCCTGGCCGCGCTGCTCGCCGCGCTTGCCGTCCTCGGCACGGGCGTCGTCACCACGGGCGCGAGCATCTCGCCGTCGCCCACGCCCACGCCCACGCCGTCGCCCACACCCACGCCGTCGCCCACGCCTTCTTCGCCCACGGAAAGCACCACAGCGGAACCGGCCGTCTCCCTGAAACCGGCATACGGGCCCCGGAACGGGACGGTTCAGCTGACGCTGTCCGGCTTCGGCGGCTGCCGAACGGCAGGCAAGCGTCCTGTCCCCGCCGCTGTCCAGCTGACCTGGGACGATCCGGCTACGGACCTCGCGACCGTCCAGCTCGGTGGTGATCAGCCGACCTCCCGTACATTCACGGTGCCTGACAGGGCCACGGACGGCCCGCACAAGGTCCAGGCGACGTGCACGGGTCCCAGCCTCGCCGTTGCGGAAGCCACGTTCACCGTCGCGCCGGCCACTCTGACGGCGGATCCGTCCCGTGTGGCACCCGGGTCCGCCGCAACCCTGGCCGGGACGGGCTTCGCCTGTCCGCCGAAAGACACCGTCACCCTCACGTGGGGCACGACCGCACTTCCCGACCGGGGCGAGCCCGACGCCGACGGATATTTCAGCACCCGCCTCACCGTGCCCCCGAACGCCACCGATGGTGACCACGTCGTCGGGGCGTCCTGCGCGTCGGAACCACGCATCACGGCCGACGCCCACCTCCAGGTCAAGGCCGCTCCCGGTCCCACCACGCCCACCCCGACACCGATCCCACCGTCACCTGGCCACACGATGACCGCAACGCCGGGCGCCCCCCTGCGCGTCTCCGGCCGGCCGGACGCCTGCCCCACCAACGCCGGGCCGCGCCAGGTTGTGCTCTCCTGGGACGACGGGCCGAGGACACGCCCGCTCACGGTCGACGCGGCAGGAGAGTTCCAGGCGACCGCCACCATCCCGCCGGGCGCGCCCACCGGCCCCCACCGGGTCACCGTGGAATGCGCGGACACCGGCACGGTGACCGAGACCGTCCCGGTGGTCGTCGCCCGGCAGCTCCCACCGAAGCCCGACAACCTGCCCTGGATCATTCTCGGGGCGCTCCTGGCGCTCGCACTGGCGGCGTTCGGGCTGCGCCGTGTCCTGCGGGCGGGCGCGGCGGCGGGCACGGGCGCCCCGTCGGGCACCGGCTCCCCGTCGGGTACGGGCGGTACCTCGGGCGCCGTGACGGCGCAGGCGGGCGCGTGGGGCCCGGCCCGGGTGGATCTGACCGAGCAGGGAGACCCCGCTGCGCCCGGGCGCAGCGTCCGGCTGGAGCCGCACGTGGACAAGGGCCGGCAGAGCATCGAGGAGGTGCGCGATGACGATGGTCGCGACGGATGACCCGTACAGCCTGGGGACGTTCCTGGGAGCCGTGGAACCGCTCACCGACGCCCTCCGCCGGCAGGACGCGATCTCCGCCCTGAGCGGCCTGAACAAGGCCCTGTTCCGGACGGCATCGCAGCAGGCCGCGAGTGTCGTCCACGGGTTCCTGGGGCTGGACATGATCGACCTGGTGGCCGGCGGCTGGCGCACCCACGCGGGACTCGCGGCGGCCGCGCGCAGCACCTGCGCTGCCCCGGGCAGCGAGGAGGTGGTCGCACTGCTGGAGCACCGGGTCAGGTCGGTGCACCACCCGACGGTGAACGTGCTGGTCGACGGCGCTTCGGTGGGCACCCTCGGGGTGGACATCGAGGTGGTGTTCGACCTCAACGGGATCGTGGCCGTCGTACGCGGGGGCCGGCTGGTGGCGGTGCGGGCGGGTTACTGCAAGGCCAAGGCCTCGCTCGCCGTCGAGAAGATCCCGGTGGCGAGCCGTCAGGGGGAGTTCGACCTGCCGGGCGGCGTGCGGTGGCGCCGGGGCGTGACGCTCCGCCACTGCCCGCCGGGGCCGCCGCCGGAGCCGCCCGACTTCACCCAGCGCAGAACAACGCCGTTCCCTTCCCCCGACGCCCCGAATCCCTAGACTGAAGCGTTGAGCGCTACCGGACCCGGGCAGGCCCTTCGTCGTGGTGCCCACCGGCCCCGCCGCGGACCGCCTGCCGGAGCTGAGCCGGGCGGCCGACCGGCATGTTGACGGCGTGGGCCGGTCGGTGAGGCCGATGGATCCGTCGATCCGACAACGGGGCGTGCTGGTGCGCATATGAGGAGGTTTGTGTCCGACCTCGCGCGCGTGAGCTCCCCGCGTTGGGCCGATTTCGGGCAGGACCCTGTGATGTTTACGTGCGCAGCGTGTTCGTCGGACGCGAGGCGGAGCTCACGGCGTTGCAGGCGACACTGGGCGCGGGGGTGATGCCGCCGGTCCGCCGGTCGTGGTGGTGCACGGGGAACCGGGCGTCGGTAAGACCCGCTTGCCCAGGAGCTCGCCCGCGCGGCCCGTACAGAGCGTATTGAGGTGCTGTGGGACGCCTACGATCGGCGGCGGCCGGCGCCTCGTGACACCGTAGGAGCCAGGGACCCCTGCCGGAGCCGTGGAACCCGGCGCCCATCCGACGCGACAGCCGGACCACAGACATGCCTGCCACCGGTCCAGACAGCGGAAACGGACCGCCAGTGAATGACGGTCCGTCATGAAAGATCGAGGCTAGAGGGCGGGTCGATCCACTGGAGCTGTCACCCACACGGGGATTCCTCGGACGGCGGGGCGATCGTCGCATGATCCTGAACTCGACTCGCCGCGATCACTGGCGCCGGCCGGACCGTGGCCCAGCTGCGAGTACCGGACAAGACGAACGAAATCACCCGCTTCGCCGCCCCGTTGGAACCGTTCGACCTGGCTGGGGTGGTCGTAACCGCGGACGCAGTATCACCGCCGGCCTCCGCCACATCTCCTACGAGCCCTTCACTCGCCCCCTCGACCTCCTCGAGATCCCGTGACCAGGACAGATGCAAGATCATCAGGACTTTGGCCTGGAGCATCTCGACGTCGCCGGCTGCCCGGAGATCGCGTCGGGGGAACGGGCGACGCTCGGTCGCATTACTTGTCGTAGGCGGACGGCGATGACCCTGCGTTGTTTCCAGATGTCGCCATCGACCGCCACCAGTCAGCGCCAGCCATCATCTCCCTGAGCTGGGTGTCGGTGAGGTCAGGATGAGCCTCGGCGGCGTGCGCCTTGATATGTCCGAACAGCTCTTCGTCATCCGCGCCGGTGAAATCGATCCTGCCGTGCGACGGATCTATGCAGTGGAATCCGCGCATTGCTCCTCCTTCACGAAGCGTCATTTAATTCTAGGCCACGATGGCGTTAACGCGCGCGCCCAGGGACATTCCCGCACGCTCGCCCATGCATTGCGTCTCCCTTCCTCCGTCCCGGGCCCATTACCCAGGGCTGATTCTCCTGATGATCTTGCATCTGTCCTGGTCACGGGATGTCGAGGAGGTCGAGGGGGCGAGTGAAGGGCTCGTAGGAGATGCGGCGGAGGCCGGCGGTGATGCTGGTGCGACCACAGAACGTCACGACGCCTGTCCACGACCGCCGTCCCATGGGGAAACGTGACTATGCGGTGGGGAATTACGTACGTGACTGCTGACACCGGCCGGTGCTTGGCGCCCGGGCCGGCGGCCCGGCGGCCCGACGTCGCACACCGCCACGGACCGTGTGCCGCCGGCTCTCGTACCGCCCGAGGACCGCGCGATTCACCGTGATCGCCACAGCGACAGATCATGCCGTCCCTGGCTGATCAAGCCCAACCCACGGCAATCACCCACCAGCTCGTCAGAAGAACACTCCGCACCGCAGCAGCACGTTCGCGTACGGCCGGGCTTCCCCGGTCCGCACCACCAAGCGCACCCCCGCACTCAGTTCCTTCAGCTTTTCGTGCGGCACGTACGACAGTTCGGCGAAGGAGCCGCTCAGCAACTCGGCCGCGGCGGGGTTCGCCTCCCGTACCTCCTGCGCCGCGAGCGCCCCCTCGATCACCAACTCGTCGAGGAGCCCGGCCAGTACGTCCTCGAACGACGGAATCCCCGCCCGGAAAGCGAGGTCGACCACCCGGGGCCCGTCCGGAATCGGCATCCCCGCGTCACACACGAGCACCTGGTCACCGTGCCCCAACTCGGCTACGGCTCCGGCGAGATGGCGATTCAGAATCCCGCCCTTCTTCACAGCGCCTCGACCTCCTCGGCGGTGGGGAACGACTCCTGGGCCCCCCGCCGTGTCACGGCGACGGCGCCCACCCGAGCGGCGTACGCGGCGGCCTCCACGAGCGAGGCGCCCGCGCCCAACTTCCAGGCCAGTGCGGCCGTGAAGGAATCACCGGCACCCGTCGTGTCGACGGCGTCGACCTTCACCGACGCGACCCGCACGGCCTTCTCCTCGGCGGACGCGACCAACGCACCCTCCGAACCGAGCGTCACCACGACCGATTTGGGCCCGCTCGCGAGCAACTCCCGCACCCATTCGGCGGGATCGTCACCGATGGTCTCGCCGCCCAGGATCACCCGGGCCTCGTGCTCGTTGACGATCAGCGGGTCGCAGGCCGCCAGGACCTCGACCGGCAGCGCCTGCGGCGGAGAGGGGTTCAACACGAACCTCGTGCCGGACGGCAGTTGCCGCACGACTTCCACGACCGACTCCAACGGGATCTCCAACTGCGCCGAGACCACCCGCGAGGCGTGGAACAGAGGCGCGGCGGCCCGGACGTCCTCCGGCGTGAGCCGCCCGTTCGCGCCGGGCGACACCACGATGCTGTTGTCCCCCGACGGGTCGACGGTGATCAGTGCGACGCCGGTCGGGGCCCCGCCCACCAGGACGCTCTGCGTGTCGACCCCCGCATTCTGCTGCGAGTCCAGCAGCAGCCGCCCGTTGGCATCGTCCCCGACCCGCGCGAGCAGCGCCGTGCGCGCCCCGAGCCGCGCGGCGGCGACCGCCTGGTTGGCCCCCTTGCCGCCGGGATGGACGGCGAGGTCCGACCCGAGCACCGTCTCCCCGGCCCCGGGCCTGCGCTCGACACCGATCACGAGATCGACGTTGGCCGACCCCACGACCAACACGTCGTAGTCGTACATGAAACTCCCCAATCAGGAAATCCGAAACAGGGCAGCCGGAGCCCCGCTTCCGCGGGCACCCCGGCCACCCCTTTCCCGTCTCAGCCGCTGAACCCGGCCACGGTCTCCTTCGTGACCACCTTCACCGGCACCTTGATGGTCTCCTCGACCTTTTCCCCCTTGATCGCCTTGACCGCGTTGTCCACGGCGATCTTCCCGAGCTGCGACGGCTGCTGGGCCACGGACGCGTACAGCGTCCCCTGCTCGACCGCCTTCAATCCGTCGGGAGTTCCGTCGAAGCCGACGACCTGCACGGATTCGCCGGCCTTGGAGCCGAGCGCCTTCACCGCGCCGAGCGCCATCTCGTCGTTCGCGGCGATGACACCCTGGACGTCCGGGTGCGCCTGGAGCAGGTTCGACATGACGTCGAGGCCCTTGGTCCGGTCGAAGTCGGCCGGCTGCTGCGCGACGACCTCGATCCCCGGGTACGCCTCGAGTCCCTTGGCGAATCCCTCGGCCCGCTCGCGCGCGGCGGAGGTACCGGCCAGCCCCTGGAGGATCACGATCTTCCCGCTGCCACCGAGCTTCTCGGCGAGAGCCTTCGCCGCCTGCTCACCGCCGGCGACGTTGTCGGAGGCGACCAGTGCGTTCACATCGGCCTTGTTGACGCCGCGGTCGACGGCGATGACCGGGATCTTCGCCTTGCCCGCGGCCGCCACCGGGTTGCTCGCCGCGTCGGAGTCCACCGGATTGACGACGATCGCCCCGAGCCCCGAACTGGTGAAGTTCTGCAGCTGGTTGGCCTGCTGCGAGGCGTCGTTCTGCGCGTCGGTGACCGTCAGGTCCACCCCCAGCAGCTTCGCCTCGGCCTGCGCACCCGACCGGATCTGCACGAAGAACGGGTTGTTGAGCGTGGAGAGCGAGAGGCCGATCTTCTGAGTGCCGGACTTCGGACCGTCGTGCAGGAACGACGTCGCACCCACGATCGCCACCGCGACGACAGCCGCGAGCCCGTACGTGGCGACCTGCTTGCCCCTTCCGCCGCCGGGCGCCCCGATCGCCGTGGGAGTGGCCCCGGCCTTGCGCCGCACCGTGTCGAGCAACACCGCCAGGGCGATGACGACACCGATGACGACCTGCTGCCAGAACGCGGAGACGTTCAGCAGGTTCAGCCCGTTGCGCAGCACCGCGAGGATGAGCGCGCCGATCAGCGTCCCCGACGCCTTGCCCGTACCACCGGCGAGGGAGGCGCCGCCGATGACGACGGAGGCGATGGCGTCCAGCTCGTACCCGGTGGCGGCCTGCGGCTGCGCGGAGGAGAGCCGGGAGGCCAGGACGACACCGGCGACCGCGGCGAACACACCGGACAGCGCGTAGATCGCGAGCTTCTGTCTGGGCACCCGCAGACCCGAGAGCCGGGCCGCCTCCTCGTTGCCGCCGATGGCGTACATCGAGCGGCCGATGTACGTACGGCCGAGGACGAACGCCGTGACGAGCCCCATGGCCACCATGACGAGCACCGGCACCGGCAGCCACCCGCCGAGCGTGTCACCCAGGTGGGAGATCGAGCCCGGGAACGCGATCGGCGATCCGTCCGAGATCACCAGCGCCAGACCACGCCCCACCGACAGCATCGCGAGCGTCGCGATGAACGGCGGCAGCTTGCCGTACGAGATCAGGAAGCCGTTCACCAGGCCGGCGGCCACACCCGTCGCCAGCGCCAGCAGCACCGCGACGACCACCGGCACTCCGTGCGACGTGGCGCTCCACGCCAGCACGGTCGCCGACAGCGCGGCCACCGAACCGACCGACAGGTCGATGCCCGCCGAGACGATCACGAAGGTGACGCCGAAGGCGAGGACGGCGGTCACGGCCGCCTGGACGCCGACGTTGAGCAGGTTGTCGGTGGTGAGGAAGTCGCCCGACAGCGCCGACATGGCGATGACGAGGAAGATCAGCGCGGTCAGCGCGCCGTTGTCGAGCAGCAGACGGCGCAACGCCGCGGCGCCACCGGCGCCCGTACCGCTCTTGAGCGTTTCAGCGGCCACGGGGGGCCTCCAGTTCGGTAGTGGGATTGCTCACGGCCAGCGACATGACCGCGTCCTGCGTGGCCTCGTCGGCGGACAACTCGCCCGCGATCCGGCCCTGGGCCATCACCAGCACCCGGTCGCTCATCCCGAGCACCTCGGGCAGATCGCTGGAGATCATGAGGACGGCGGCCCCGGCGGCCGTCAGCTCGTTGATGAGCTGGTAGATCTCGACCTTGGCGCCGACGTCGATGCCGCGCGTGGGCTCGTCGAGGATCAGCACCCTGGTGTCGGCCAGGAGCCACTTGCCGATGACGACCTTCTGCTGGTTGCCGCCGGACAGCGTGCGCACCTGCTGACCGAGCCCGGCCATCCGTACGCGGAGTTGCCCTGCGATCCGCGCGGCGGCGTCGTGCTGACCCTTGAGGTCGACGATTCCGGCCCTGGTGGCGGACTTGAGGGTGACGAGTCCGAGGTTCTCCTCGACCGACTGGTCGAGCACGAGCCCCTGACCCTTGCGGTCCTCGGGCACCAGACCGATTCCCGCGGTCATGGCGGCGCCGATGTCGTGCCGCTTCAGGGAAGCCCCGGAGACGCGGACCGTACCGCGGTCGTACGGGTCGGCCCCGAAGACGGCCCGGACCACCTCGGTACGGCCCGCCCCGACCAGCCCCGCGACGCCGACGACCTCGCCGGCCCGCACCTCGAAGCTGACGTCGTGGAAGACACCGTCCCGGGACAGTCCCTCCACGGACAGCAGCGCGGTGCCCGGGACGGCCCGCTCGCGCGGGTACTGCTGCTCGATGGACCGGCCCACCATCAGCCGCACGAGTTCCTCCTCCGGCGTGGAGGCGGGCACCTGTCCGACCGACCTGCCGTCCCGGATGACCGTGACCCGGTCCCCGAGGGCGGCGATCTCCTCCAGGTGGTGCGTGATGAAGACGATCCCGACGCCGTCCTCGCGCAGCCTGCGCACGATCACGAACAGCTTCTCGACCTCCTCCGAGGTCAGCACGGCCGTCGGCTCGTCCATGATCAGAACCCGCGCGTCCAGGCTCAGCGCCTTCGCGATCTCGACCATCTGCAGGCGCGCGATGCCGAGTTCACGCACCCGCGCGCGGGGCGACACGCTGACGCCGACGCGCTCCAGGAGCTCCGAAGCGTCCGCTTCCATCTTCTTCCGGTCGATCATCCCGAACCGGCGCGGCTGGCGCCCCAGGAAGATGTTCTCGGCGACCGTCAGATCCGGGACGAGGTTGAACTCCTGGTAGATGGTGGCGATCCCGAGCCGCTCGGAGTCCTGCGCACCATGGATGCGGACCTCCTCACCACCGACCAGGATGCGGCCCTCGTCGGGTGTGTGGGCACCGGAGAGCATCTTGATCAGGGTGCTCTTTCCCGCACCGTTCTCACCGAGCAGCACATGGACCTCGCCCCGCCGCAGGTCGAAGTCGACGCGGTCCAGCGCGACCACGCCGGGGAAGGTCTTCCGTATGCCCTCGATGCGCAGCAACTCGTCCGCGTTGCTCACGACTGGCTCCTGTTCGTTGCGGGGTCCTCGTTCGTTGCGGGGTTCTCGCCGCACGAGCGGCGAACGACGAGACGGGCGGGGAGCGTCACGGATCGTGCCGCCCGCCCCTCGATGCGGTCCACGAGCGCGCGCACGGCGGCCCGGCCCAGCTCGCCCGTGGGCTGGGCGATCGCGGTGATCGGCGGGTCCGTGTGCACGAACCAGCGGATGTCGTCGAACGCGGCGAGCGCGATGTCGTCCGGCACCCGCAGACCACGGGCGCGTACGGCGTCCAGGGCGCCCAGCGCCATCAGGTTGTCCGCCGCGAACACGACCTGCGGGGGCTCGGCGAGGTCGAGGAACCGCTCGGTCGCCCGCCGGCCGCTGGCGGCCTGGAAGTCGCCTTGGCCGATGTACTGGTCCGGCAGGTCGAGACCGCACTCCTCCAGCGCCTCGCGGAACGCCTCCACACGCTCCTGCCCGGTCGTGGTGGCCGCCGGTCCGGCGATGATCGCCAGCCGCCGGTGCCCCAGCCGATGCAGGTGCACGACGAGATCCCGTACGGCACCCCGCCCGTCCGCCCGCACCACCGGCACGTCGACGCCGGGGATCCACCGGTCCACGAACACCATCGGTGTCCCGGCCCGGGCGGCGTCCAGCATGAGCGGCGACCCGCCGTCGGTGGGCGAGACCAGCAGCCCGTCGATACGGCGGTCCAGAAGCGTCCGTACGTGGTGGTCCTGCAGTTCCGGCCGCTCGTCGGCGTTCCCGATGATCACGCTGTACCCCAGCGCCCGCGCCTCCTCCTCCACGGACCGTGCGAGCTCGGTGAAGTACGGATTCAGCACGTCGCTGATCACGAGGCCCAGGGTGTGGGTCTGATCGGTACGCAGCGACCGCGCCACGGCGTTGGGCCGGTAGCCGAGCGACGCGACGGCGGCCAGCACCCGCGCCCGCGCGTCCTTGCTCACCGAAGGGTGCTCGTTCAGGACACGCGAGACAGTGGCGACGGACACGCCTGCCTCGGCGGCGACGTCCTTGATGCTCGTCACAGCCGCCCCACCTCCTTGTGGAATCGATTACATCGACGCATTCCCACGATTGGAATCGATTACATGCCCGCCGGGCAAGACCTGAGCCGGTGGCTGAGACCTGATCGTGATGAACGAGTCCCGGACCGGGCGGCCCCGGCTGGCATCACCTACGTACTGCGGACCGGTGCCGCATGGCGTGATGTCCCCGCCCAGGCCGTGGGCTCCTCCGGGGCCGCGGCCTGGCGTCGCCCGCGGGACTGGACCGAGGCCTGTGCGTCGTCGGTGAGGGAGCGGACGCCCAGGCAATCGGACCCCCGCCGGCGTGCGCGGCCGGACCGGGCCACCAGGAAACGGAAGGCACCACGGGGGGCATTCCCCGCCTGAATCCGAGTACGGCGGATACCTTTCCGCCGGAATTCGTCGTTCGAGGCCTGGCGGAAAGGTATGCGTTGGGGAATCGCTCCGGGGTTCGTCCCTCTGCGCGGACGGAGTGCACCGCCGTGTCGCGCGTCCTGCGGCTAGATGCTTGATCCGCCGCCGGAGGTGTTGTTCCACCAGGCGCTGTAGGCGTTCAGCGAGTACCGCTTCTGCACGCCGCTGGTCGAGGTGATCTCGATGCCGAAC
Source organism: Kitasatospora sp. NPDC023120 (assembly GCF_055560835.1). Classification (NCBI taxonomy): domain Bacteria; kingdom Bacillati; phylum Actinomycetota; class Actinomycetes; order Kitasatosporales; family Streptomycetaceae; genus Kitasatospora; species Kitasatospora sp. NPDC023120. Next base: position 30,915 of record NZ_JBVHHY010000025.1, read on the forward strand.
TGCATCGTGTCGAAGTCGGTGTTGCGCAGAAGGTTCTGCGACGCGGCCCATCGCCAGACCGCCGAGGCGTCGATGCTGCCGGTGTTGGTCTGCTGGGCGGGGATGAGCTGCAGGACGTTCCAGCCGGGATCGGCCTGCCAGACCGACGTGTACAGGATGCCGCCGATGGTCACGTCGGACGCGATCCGCCGTCCCCAGCCGCCTGCCGTCCCGGACCAGCTGGTGAAGACCATGATCTCGTCCTGGTTGCCGGTCGACCAGAAGTCGCTCGTCCAGTTCCACCAGTCACTGCCGGAGACGGGAGCTGACGACGTGTTGTACCAGAAGCCCGCCGAGTTCAACTGCGACAGCGGCGTCTGGGGTCGGACCGAGGTGTTCGGGTAGGACTTGATCCCGCCGCCGGAGTGGTTGGCGTCGACGTACCAGGACTTGACGCTGTCGACGGTCAGGCACTGCGGGCCGTGGTTTTGACCCCAGACGTCGTTGTAGATCGTCCAGCTGCCCTGGGTGTACCGACCCCACTGGTCGCAGGTGGAGTACACCTGGGCCTGCGCCGGAGACGCGAAGCTCAGGAACCCGGCGATCACGGCGACGATCAGGGCCAGCCGACCGAACCCGGCCGACTTGCTGCTGACGGATTCAAGGGTGTGCCATCTCATGTGTCCCTCCAAGAACGGCGATGGTTGTTCCGGACTCCCCGGTCTGGTGGCGGGAGCTGGCGCAGAGAGGTGTCGCTCGCCGACGAATCCGGGTTCGGGACGGCGCGGCTCAGCCCCGTCCGGGGTGGCGCCGCTCAAAAACTGCGGGAACGGCGCTCGGCCCCTTGCTCGCTAGCACCGGGCTCGCCAGACGCAGGTGCGAAGGGGCGAAGCGCTCGCGTCTGTGGACAGTAATAGTGACCGGTCCTCCTGCACAGCAAGGCTCTGTGCAGGAGGACACACTTCTTTCACCTGCCGACTGTCGAATCGCCCTCGAAGGACTGTCGAATCGATTTCGACTACAACGGCCGCGCTCGCCACCTGGCGCGGGCGGTGATCGTCACCGGCTCATCCGTGTGCGTCGGCAACCGCTGTACCTCCGGCGCGACACGGGTGCCCCGGTCGGCGGGGGCGCAGGACGGTCGGGCCGCGGCGAATCTTCATGACGGTCAGTAGGGAGAAGGGGGAGCAGGAAGTCGGCGGGGTCGACTTCCTGCTCCGGCGGCCCGGTTGGTCAGACGTGGTGGTCGAATCGCCGTGGCGCACAGCTGCTGGTACTCGGCGAGCCCGCCGGGCCGTCGAGAGTATTGACACACTAATTGTGAGCGTTAACACTCTTGCAGCAGGCCGGGCACCGCGCCAGGCCGCTGGGCGGCGACGCACGCCTATGCGAAGGACTGTGGCTCCACCGTCGGCAGCCAATCCGACGGAAGGACCGGCGCCTGGAGGTCCACCGGCTCACGTCGAACTCGGCAAGCTGTAGCGCCGCCCCTGCGGTAGCGGTTGGAGCCGCACAGGCCTTGTGCGCGGACCCCTTCCGCGCTGTACTCCCCGTTTTCTTCTCTTACGCACGATGGAGTTCGCCATGCCGGCTCACCCCTTCAGCCGCCGTGCCATGTTCAAGGCGACCGGCGTCGCAGCCGTGGCCGCAGCCGCCGGCCCTGTCCTCAGCCCCGTCTCCGCCGCGGCGGAGACGCCCCCGGTCAGGTCCGACGTCGGAGTGTCGACGGTCCCGTTCGAACTGGGTCAGGTCCGGCTCACCAGCAGCCGATGGCTCGACAACCAGAACCGCACCCTGGCCTATCTCCGCTTCATCGATGTCGACCGCCTGCTGTACAACTTCCGCGCCAACCACCGGCTTTCAACCAACACCGCTGCCGCGAACGGTGGTTGGGACGACCCGGGGTTCCCCTTCCGTAGCCACGTGCAGGGCCACTTCCTCTCGGCGTGGGCGCAGGCCACCGCCGCACTCGGGGACACCACCTGCCGCGACAAGGCCAACCAGATGGTGACTGAACTCGCCAAGTGCCAGGCCAACAACGCTGCCGCGGGCTTCTCCGCCGGCTACCTGTCGGGCTTCCCCGAGGCCGACTTCGCCAACCTCGAAGCGGGCAAGCTGAGCAACGGCAACGTCCCGTACTACTGCGTCCACAAGACCATGGCCGGTCTGCTCGACGTGTGGCGCCTCATGGGTAACACCCAGGCCCGCGACGTGCTCCTCGCGCTCGCCGGCTGGGTCGACCGCCGCACCGCCGCGCTCAGCTACAGCACAATGCAGTCGATGCTGGGCACCGAGTTCGGCGGTATGAACGAGGTGCTGGCCGATCTCTACCAACAGACCGGTGACACACGCTGGCTGACCACCGCTCAGAGGTTCGACCACGCCAAGGTCTTCGACCCGCTCGCCGCGAACCTGGATCAGCTCAACGGTTTGCATGCCAACACGCAGGTGCCCAAGTGGATCGGAGCCGTCCGCGAGTACAAGGCCACCGGGACGACCCGCTACCGCGACATCGCCGCCAACGCCTGGGCGATCACCACCGGCTCGCACACCTACGCCATCGGCGGCAACAGCCAGGCGGAGCACTTCCGGGCCGCGAACGCCATCTCCGGCTACCTCACCGACGACACCTGCGAGCTCTGCAACTCCTACAACATGCTCAAGCTGACCCGAGAGCTGTGGCAGCTGAGCCCGGACCGGGCCTCGTACTTCGACTTCTACGAGAAGGCGCTGCTCAACCACGTCATCGGCGCCCAGAACCCGGCCGACCCGCACGGCCACATCACGTACTTCAGCTCCCTCAACCCGGGCGGCCGCCGGGGCAAGGGCCCGGCCTGGGGCGGCGGCACCTGGAGCACCGACTACGGCACATTCTGGTGCTGCCAGGGAACGGGGGTCGAGTCCAACACTAAGCTGATGGACTCCATCTACTTCCACGACGGCACCACCCTCACGGTGAACCTGTTCCTCCCGTCCATCCTGGACTGGACCCAGCGGGGCATCACGGTCACCCAGACCACCGCGTTCCCGGCCGAGGACACCACGACGCTCAAGGTCACCGGCAGTGTCGGCGGGACGTGGTCCATGCGCGTCCGCATCCCCGGGTGGACCTCGGGCGCCGTCGTCAGCGTCAACGGCGTCGCGCAGAGCGTCGCGGCCACCCCGGGCACGTACGCCACCCTCACCCGGTCCTGGGTCTCCGGCGACACCGTCACCGTCAAGCTCCCCATGAGGGTGGCCCTCCAAGCCGCCAACGACAGCCCCGGTGTCGCGGCGATCACGTACGGCCCCACCGTCCTGGCCGGCAACTACGGCAGCACCGCGCTGTCCGCCCTCCCGGCCCTGGACGCCGCCACGATCACCCGGACCAGCAGCACCGCCCTCGCCTTCACGGCCACCGCCGACGGAGCGAAGGTCGACCTCGGCCCGTTCCACGACGCCCAGGGCTTCAACTACACCGTCTACTGGCGGACCGACAGTGCGAGTTTCCGTCTGGTCAACGCGGCCAGCGGACTCGTCCTCGGCATCCAGAACATGTCCACCGCCGACGGCGGCCTCGCCCTGCAGTGGCCCGACACCGGCACCGCCGACCACAACTGGGCCCTCGTCGTCGACGGCACCGCACTGCGGCTGCGCAACGTCAACAGCGGCAAGGTCCTCGGCGTGCAGGACATGTCCACCGCCGACAACGCCCCGATCCTCCAGTGGGCCGACACGGGCACCGCCGACCACCGGTGGACCGTCGTCGATGCCGGCAACGGCTACCACAAGGTCCAGAACGTCCACACCGGCAAGCTGCTCGGCATCGCCGGCGGCTCCACCGCCCAAGGCGCCGCAGCCGTACAGCTGCCCGACAGCGGTGCCACCGCCGGCCAGTGGCAGTTCGCCCCCGTCGGCGCCAGGCGGATCCAGAACGTCGCCAGCGGGCGGGTCCTCGGAGTGAAGGACATGTCCACCGCCGACGGCGGCCTCGCCATCCAGTGGGACGACAACGGCACCGCCGACCACCTCTGGACGGCCGCCCTCGACACCGGCGGCTACCTGCGCCTGCGCAACTCCAACAGCGGCAAGGTCCTCGCCGTGGAGAACGGTGGCACGGCCAACGGCACCCGGATCGTCCAGTGGGCCGACAACGGCGCCGCCGACCACCGGTGGCGCCTGCGCCACGCCGATGGCGACACCTTCAGGATCCAGTGCGCCAACAGCGGCCGCGTCCTCGGTGTCTCCGGTGCCTCCACCGCCTTGGGCGCGCAGGCCGTGCTCTGGGATGACAACGGCACCAGCGACCACCTGTGGCGGTTCATCTGATCCGGCGTCGGGTCCCGCGGTCGCCGCAGGGCAGCGCACGAGCGGCATCGCCGCCGGTCGGCGGACGGCCGCTGCCGGGCTCTCGCTGGTCATCACGCCCGGGCAGCGCGCCGACCGCACCGAGTTCGAGCCGGTCATGGACGGGATCCACATGCCGAGGCTGACCGGTGGCAGGCCGGGCGCGGGCCCGGGCTCCGGCCCACCAGGGCCTGGCGCCGGTGTCGGGTTGGGCGGCACCGGACCGTTCGGAGGTGTACGCATCTGCTCGTAGGGCGGGCCCACAGTGGCAGGTCGGCTCGGCCACGCCCCCGCAGCCGACGACACGGCGGGCCGTGCGGCATGGCGGCTGGCGCTGAGGCACCGGTCACGCGAGCATCGAGGCCATGACGGAACCCGAGCCTGCACCGGTGAGCCATGACGCCCATTACCTGGGTGAGACAGCCCGCCTCTATGGCTGGCGGGTCATGCGCGAGCAGGACGGGGCGATGCGGTTCTCACTGCTCGACTGGACGCTGCGGGTGGAATTCTCCCCGGACGGTCGGTTCTCGTCCGCCAGAGCGAGCGGTCCCGGCAGCGCGGACACCCAGCTTGACCTACGGACGGTGCTCGACGCGCTCGAAGAGTACGGCAGCCCTGCACTGCCCAAGGAGTCCTGAATCACCGGCCCTCGGCCGACACCGACCCCCGGTGAAGGACGAGGAGCGGGGACGCCATCGACACGCGGGCGCACACGGGACTCCCGGCGTGGCGCGTGCCGATCACGAAGACGATCCGCCCGGCCCGGAACCTCCTGACCGTTCCGCGATATGGCCGTGGCTGGTGCGCTGGTCCGGCCGGGTGTTCAGGGTGGATGTGCGCGATCCTGGAGTAGAGCAGCCCATGCCGCCACGGCGTGCCCGTGCGGCCGGCGCGAGGGCCGGCCGACTGAGGCGGTCTGCGGCCCGTGGTGCCCCGATCCCGCGCTGCGACACGGGCGCACAAGCGCGACCGGCGACCCGAGCGGAGGTCATACGGCTGATGAGCGGCATCGAGCACGAGCCAGCAGGAGCGCGGGACACGACCGAGGGCCGCGTATACACCGTCACGGGCGGTGACTGGGACGAGGTCGCCGCCGCCGCGCAGCGACAGGAACGGGTGGACGACGAGCGGATCATCGTCAACATGGGTCCGCAGCACCCCTCCACGCACGGTGTGCTGCGCCTGATCCTGGAGATCGACGGCGAGACGGTGAAGGAGGCCCGCTGCGGCATCGGCTACCTCCACACCGGCATCGAGAAGAACATGGAGTTCCGCAACTGGGTCCAGGGCACCACCTTCGTCACCCGCATGGACTACCTGACGCCGCTGTTCAACGAGACCGCCTACTGCCTGGCGGTGGAGAAGCTGCTCGGCATCACGGACGACGTCCCGGACCGGGCGAGCGTGATCCGGGTGATGATGATGGAGCTGAACCGGATCTCCTCGCACCTGGTGGCGCTGGCAGCCGGCGGGATGGAGATCGGTTCCACCACCCTGATGGTCTACGGCTTCCGGGACCGCGAGGTCGTCCTCGACATCTTCGAGCTCGTGACGGGGCTGCGCATGAACCACGGCTACGTCCGGCCGGGCGGCCTGGCGCAGGACCTGCCCCCGGGGGCGCCGGACCAGATCCGCGAGGGTGTGAAGCTGCTGCGCTCACGGATGCACGAGTACGACAAGCTGGCGACCAAGAACCCGGCCTTCAGGGCCCGGCTGGTCGACGTCGGTTTCCTGGACCTGGCCGGCTGTCTGGCCCTGGGCGCCACCGGGCCGATCCTGCGGGCCACCGGGCTGCCGCACGACCTGCGCAAGACCGACCCGTACTGCGGTTACGAGGACTACGAGTTCGAGGTCGCGATCGCCGACAGCGCCGACTCGTACGGCCGCTTCCTGATCCGCCTGGAGGAGATGAAGCAGTCGCTGCGAATCGTCGAGCAGTGCCTGGAGCGGCTGCGCCCGGGCCCGGTCATGGTGGCGGACAAGAAGATCGCCTGGCCGGCCCAACTGGCCGTCGGCCCGGATGGGTTGGGCAATTCGCTCGACCACATCCGCAAGATCATGGGCGAGTCCATGGAGGCGCTGATCCACCACTTCAAGCTGGTGACGGAGGGCTTCCGCGTCCCGCCGGGGCAAGCCTATGCGGCGGTCGAGTCCGCGAGGGGCGAGCTGGGCGTGCACGTCGTCTCCGACGGTGGCACGCGGCCGTACCGGGTGCACTTCCGCGACCCGAGCTTCACCAACCTGCAGACCATGGCCGCGATGTGCGAGGGCGGGCAGGTCGCGGACGTCATCGTCGCGGTGGCGAGCATCGATCCGGTGATGGGAGGCGTGGACCGGTGAGAGCCGTCACACCACGGACGCGCTGTCAGGCGAGTCGGAGCAGGCGCGCTCCGCAAGTCGACACCCGGCCTGGAAGTCCGTGATCCGTGGCCGATGGGCAGTGTGGACCCCGAGGGAAATGAAATCCATTTTCATCTAGGTTAAGGTGAGGTTGCCGTCCGGGACGCCGTGCCCGGGGCGGCCTCTGGCCACGAGCAGCGGCGCGTGATCGTCGCGCGGTATGCCGAGCGCCGGGCCGAACTCAAGCGGACCATCGCGCACCCTGATACCGGGCCCGCCGAGCGCGCCGCCGCGCAGGCCGAACTCGCCCGCCAGCCGCGCGATGCCAGCGCCACCCGGATCCGCAACCGTGGCGCGACGTCCACCGTCGCGATGGTGCCGCTGGGGCGGGACCGGTCGGCCCGGGTCGGCGGTCAGACCAGCTTGGCGCCCCAGGCGCGGGCGCGGTCGAGTTCGCCGGCGCGCAGCGGCCCGTCGTTCTGCTCCACGATGAAGCCCTCGGGTTCGGCGACGACGTCGTAGTGGTGGCCGGACAGCCGGTGGGCGATGCCGTTGGCGGCGCCGCCGGCCCGGGGCATGTCGACGCGGGTGTCGAACGCGGCGGCGTGGGTACCGGATTCGGTCTCCGGAAGGTCGCGGAACCAGGCCCGCAGGCCCGGGCCCTCGGCGGTCTCCCGTGCTTCGGCGGCGGCCTTCTCGTGGCCTTCCTTGTGCTTCTCGGCCGTGGCCGCCATCCGGCGGCTGAGCCCGGAGGACATGCCGTGCATGTGGGTCGGTCCGCCGACCACCAGCAGGTCCGCGGAGCGGGTGAACTTGGCGTCGGCCTCTGCCACCGGGAGGCAGTCCACGGCTGCCCCGGGGTCGGCCTGGTGGACGCCTTCGGCGATCGCCTCGGCGATCTCGCGGGTGTTGCCGTACATGCTCTCGTACACGATCACCGTGTGCATGGTCTCCACCTTTCGTCACCTTCAGCCTCGCCCCTGAACCCGGAGGAGGAGATGGGCCGTTCGGACCGGATCGGACAGCCGGACGGTCCCGTCAGCTGTGCGGGACGATCACGACCGCGCAGTCGACGTGGTGGATCGCGGCGTGGACCGCCGGTGGTCGCCGATGGCCAGGGTCAGGGCGACGGCCGCGAGCAGCACGGTGATCAGGGGATCCCGGAGCTGGTCGGCCACCCGGGCCCCCACCGGCACCCGATGGTCGGACTCCGTCGCCGGGTCGCACGCTCGTCCGCGACTGCATGAGCCGCCCTGGTATTGCCGTCACCCCCCGGCACCACTTACACGTCGTAGACGGCGACGGCCGCCCCCGTACGCGATGATCTCCATGGGTGGGACGGTGATCCACGACGCCCGGTGCCCGGCCGTCGTGGTGCCGCACCGCCGACGCGGTGCGCCGGGCCGCGCGGACGAGCAGAATCGGTGGTGTCACGCCCGCGCACCCGTCGGAGCCGGCCATGGACTCCCCCCAGCCCGTTCGCGTCTTCCTGCTGGACGACCACGAGGTCGTCCGCCGGGGCGTTCGCGACCTCCTGGAGGCCGAGGAGGACATCGAGGTCGTCGGCGAGGCCTGTACCTGCGCTCAGGCCCTCGCCCGGGTGCCCGCGCTGCGCCCGGACGTCGCCGTGCTCGACGTACGGCTGCCGGACGGTGACGGCGTGACCGTGTGCCGGGAGCTGCGGGACCGGATGCCAGGCCTGGTCTGTCTGATGCTGACCTCCTTCGACGACGACGACGCCCTGCTCGACGCGATCATGGCCGGAGCGGCCGGCTACGTCCTCAAGCAGGTCAAGGGCGCCGACCTGGTCAGCGCTGTCCGCACGGTGGCCTCCGGCCAGTCCATGCTCGACCCGGCCACCACGCACAAGCTGATGGAGAGCCTGCGCCACCACGAGAAGAACGAGACCGACGCGGCCCTCGCCGGACTCACCCCACGCGAGCGGGAGATCCTCGTCCTGGTCGGGGAAGGCAAGACGAACCGGCAGATCGGTCAGGAGCTCTACCTCGCCGAGAAGACCGTGAAGAACCACGTCTCGCGGCTGCTCGCCAAACTGGGCGTCGAGCGCCGCCTCCAGGCAGCCGTCCTCGCCGCCCACGCCGAGCCCGAGCAGCGGCACCACCAGCGCCCGCATTGAGCCGCGGCCCCGGGGTCCTTCCGGGCCCGGAGGTAGTGCCGAACGGCCCAAGCGGCACGCCGTTCCCCCGTCGCACGGTGGAGGTGTTCGACCTCTCGCCACGGCTGAGGAGACGGCGATGATGGACTGGAACGACGGCGGCATGAACGGCTGGGGCATCGGCCTGATGACCGTGAGCATGCTGCTCGTCTGGGCGCTCGTGATCTTCGCCGTGGTCGCCCTGGCCCGGCACCTGGGCGGACGGACGCCCCCGTACCGTCCGGCAGCGCCCCTGCCGCCTGTGGCACCGCCACATCGGCCCACCTCGGAACAGCTGCTCGCCGAACGCCTGGCGCGCGGCGAGATCGGCCCCGACGAGTACCGCACCCGTCTGGACACCCTGCGAGGCGGCGGCGATCCGCCCGCCTCCGGCTGACTCGGACCGACGACGCCCCTTGGAGGCGGTCATGACCACCCTCGCGCTCGACGCCGCCGCGCTGGAGGAGCTCGTCTCCGCAGCGGTCGCGGCACCCTCGATCCACAACAGCCAGCCCTGGCGCTTCCGGCTCCAGCCGGACACCTCGACCCTGGAAGTCCGGGCCGACCGCAGCCGGGCCGTGCCGGCCGCCGACCCGCGGGGCCGTGCGCTGCACATCTCGGTCGGCGCGGCCGTGCTCAACCTGAGGATCGCGGCCCGCCACCTCGGCTGGGCCCCCGACGTGCGGCTGCTGCCGGACCCCGCCGACCCGGACCTGTTCGCCGCCATCCGCCTCGACACCCCGGCCACCGTGCCGGCGCCGGGCACCGAGAAGCTCTACGAGGCGATCCGGCGCCGCCACTCCAGCCGCACGCCGTTCACCGGCGAGCCCGTCCCGCCGGCCGTCCTCGACGAACTGGCCACCGCCGCACGCGCTGAGGACGCCCTGCTCCACCTGCCCGACCGCGTGGAAACCGACCGCCTCCTGCACCTCACCGCCGAGGCCGAACGCCGCAACACCACCGACGAGGCCCAGCGCACCGAGATCCGCAGCTGGATCCGCACCGGCGACGCGCCGCCCTACGGCATCCCGGTCGACGCGCTCGGCCCCCAGGACCTCTCCGGCCACCTGCCGATGCGCGACTTCACCGCCATCCACGCCGCCGAGCACCGGGCCCCCGCCCACTTCGAAGCGGAGCCCCGCATCGCCGTCCTCGCCACCGAGCACGACACCCCCGGGGACTGGCTGCGCGCCGGCCTCGCCCTGGAACACGTCCTGCTCGCCGCCACCGTCCACGGCGTCCGCGCCTCCCTGCTGCACCAGGCCATGGAGTGGCCCTACCTGCGCTGGGAAGCCCGCGACCCGCACCGGGGGCCGGGCTACGTCCAGATGCTGATCCGTCTCGGCTACGGCCCCGAGGGAGCCCCGACGCCCCGCCTGGCACCCGGCGACGTGCTGGACCGGCCTTGATGCCTATCCGTCGGGCAGGGGAACGCGCCACATCAGTTCGCTGCCGCCCTCCTGGCGGGCACGGGCGGTGAAGGTGCCGCCGAATCCGGCGGCGCGGTCGGCCAGGTTGGCGAGCCCGCTGCGGCGGCCGCCCTCGGGGAGGCCGATACCGTCGTCGGTGACCGTCAGGGTCAGCTCCGTACCGGCGATCAACGAGATCTCGACGGTGCCGGCCCCGGCATGGCGGGCAGCGTTGGACAGTGCCTCCTCCAGAACGGCGACGACCGCCTCCGCGATCTCTCGGGGCACGGTGACGTCGAGCAGGCCGCTCATCCGCAGGGCCGGGGCGAAACCGAGGGAGCGGGCCGCACGATCGACCACTTCGACGACGCGGGCGCGCAAACCGGCGGTCGCCGGGCCCCGCTCGCGCAGGCGCAGGCCGAAGATGGTGGCGCGGATGGTCTTCGCGGTCTCGTCCAGGTCGTCGATCGCCCGCAGGACGCGGTCGGTGGCCTCGGGGTGGTCGATGAAGCGGGTGGCGCCCTGGAGGGTCATGCCGGTGGCAAAGAGCCGCTGGATGGCCAGGTCGTGCAGGTCGCGAGCGATCCGGTCGCGTTCCCGCAGCAGGGCGACCTGCTCGGAGTCCCGGCGGCGCTCCGCCAGTTCCATCGCCACCGCCGCCTGGCCGGCGAAGCCGAACAGCGGTCCGGACTCGTCCTCCTCGAACAGCGGTGAGCCGGCCGCGCGGGCCAGCAGGAGCACGCCTCGGATCCCGCGCTCGGCGGTGCCGACGGGCACAGCGAGCGCCGGGCCGAGTCCCTTCCAGCGGGGCGGTCCGGCGGTGATCCGCGGGTCCTTCCGGATGTCAGGGCTCACCACGAGACCGCCGGTGCGCAAGGCCGCGCCCATGAAGGAGCCCTCGACCGGTAGCACCAGGCCGCAGTGCTCCTCCGCCCCCAGCCCGACCGCGATGCGGACCTCCAGTTCGCCGGTGTCCGCCAGTGGCACGGCGACGACGGCGAGGTCCGCGCCCGCGATCTCGGCCGCCCTGGCGAGCAGCAGGTCCAGCACCTCCTGCTCCGCGCTGCCCGACAGCAGGCTGCTGGTGATCTCGGCGCTCGCCTCCAGCCAGCGCTGCCGCTGCCGGGCCCGGTCGTAGAGGCGGGCGTTGTCGATGGCGACCCCGGCGGCGACCGCGAGGGTCGCGAGCACTGCCTCGTCCTCGGCGTCGAAGTCGCCACCGCCCCGTTTTTCGGTCAGGTAGAGGTTGCCGAACACCTTGTCCCGGATCCGGATCGGCACCCCCAGGAAGCTGCGCATCGGCGGGTGGTCGGCCGGGAACCCGTACGAGGCCGGGTGGTCGGAGATCCGGCTGAGCCGCAGGGGTTCGGGGTGGCGGATCAGTTCGCCGAGGATGCCGTGCCCGGACGGTAGGTGGCCGATCAGCTTGACCTGGTCGTCCGTGACCCCCACCGGGATGAACTGCGACAGCCGCTGGTCCTCGCCGATCACCCCGAGCGCGCCGTACTCGGCGTCGACGAGGGTGACCGCCGCCTCCACGATGTGCTGCAGGGCCTGGGTCAGCTCCAGGTCGCGCCCGACCGCCAGCACCGCCTCCAGCAGGCTGTGCACCCGGTCCCGCGTACCACGGGCGGCGTCCAACCGGGCCTGGAGTTCCTCCAGGAGTTCGTCCAGCCGCAGCTTCGGCACGGGGGCGGCCTTCTCCGCCGCGCTGGTCTCCGGCGCACTGCCCAAGGGGTCCTCCCTGGCTTGCCCCCGATGCCCACCGACCAGCGTAGGCACGCCCGCCGCGGCACGTCAGCGTCCGGGACCTCACCCGGGACGGGCTCGGCGTCGACGTCGCGATCGAGGCCGTCGGCGTCCCCGAATCCTTCGAACTCTGCACCCGCCTGGTACGCCCCGGCGGCCGGGTGGCCAACGTCGGCGTGCACGGCAAGCCCGCGGTGCTCCACCTGGAGGACCTTTCGTCCAACGCCGCGACCAACTCGGCCTGCCTGTGGGGCCGGCACCGGTGGTCCTCCCGGTCAACTACGCCTGGCCGCCGCCCGCGTCAGCACCTCCGGCGGCGCCGCGGTCGATCCCGGGCTGGTAGATCGCCGGCACCTGCTCGGCGTGCTCGGGGAGCATCGTGGTGACGGCCGCTGTGGCGGTCACGCGACCGGCTCGAGGCCGAGGTCGGCGAGCAGGCCGCGGATGCGCTGCTCGATCTGGTCGCGGATCGGGCGCACGGCGGCGAGGCCCTGGCCGGCCGGGTCGTCCAGCTGCCAGTCCAGGTACTGCTTGCCGGGGAAGTACGGGCAGGCGTCGCCGCAGCCCATCGTGATCACCACGTCGGACGCCTGCACCGCCTCGACGGTCAGCACCTTCGGCACCTCGGCGGAGATGTCGATGCCGACCTCGTCCAGCGCCTCGACCACGGCCCGGTTCACGGCGCTGGCCGGGGCGGAGCCGGCCGAGCGGACCTCGACCCGGTCGCCGCCGAGGCGGGTGAGGAAGGCGGCGGCCATCTGCGAGCGGCCGGCGTTGTGGACGCAGACGAACAGCACGGACGGGACGGCGGTGGGAGTGCTCACGAGCGGGTTCTTCCTTCGGGCGGGATCGGCGGGGCGGTCTTCAGCAGTCGGCGGTGGCCGGGTGGTGCTCGCCGTGCGGGACCACGGCGTCCTCGGCAGTGGCCGCGGCGGGGCGGCCGAACAGCACGGCGACCAGGGCGACGCCGACCACCAGGCCGACGAGCTGGGCGGCGATGAAGGGCAGCACCGAGCCGGGCGCGATGCCGGCGAAGGTGTCCGTGAACATGCGCCCGATCGTGACGGCGGGGTTGGCGAAGCTGGTGCTGGAGGTGAACCAGTACGCGGCGCCGATGTAGGAGGCGACCGCGACCGGGGCGACGTGAGCGCGGCCGGCGCGGTCCAGGCCGAGGACCAGCAGGACGAGCCCGGCGGTGGCGACGACCTCGCCCAGCCACAGGTGCGGCGCCGAGCGGTCATGTGTCGACCAGCCGACGAGCGGCTCGGCGAACATCGCGTCCGCCAGCACCGCCCCGCCGATCGCGCCGACGATCTGGGCCGGGACGTAGGCGGCGACCTCACGCAGGTTCGGGCCCTCGCCGTCGCGGCGGCCGGCCCACCAGGCGGCCAGGGTGACCACCGGGTTGAAGTGCGCACCAGAGACCGGGCCCAGCAATAGGATCAGCACGCCGAGGCCGAACACGGTCGCGAGGGAGTTGGCGAGCAGCTGCACGCCGACGTCCTGGGAGAGCTTGGTGGCCTGGATGCCGGAGCCGACTACGACGGCGACCAGCACGCCGGTCCCGACGAACTCCACCGCCGTGCGGCGGCCCAGCGGCGCCACCGCGGTCATCTCGCGGCCTCCGCGGCCCGGGCGCCGGCCGGGGTCTGCAGCAGGGCGGAGAGCTTGGCCAGGGCGGGCGGCAGCACCCAGTAGTAGACCCAGGTGCCGCGGCGCTCGGAGCCGACCAGGCCGGCCTCGCGCAGCACCTTCAGGTGATGGGAGATGGTCGGTTGGGAGACGTCGAAGGGGCCGGTCAGGTCGCAGACGCATGCCTCGCCGCCCTCGTGCGAGGCGATCAGGGACAGCAGCCGCAGTCGGACCGGGTCCGACAGGGCCTTGAACATCTTCGCCAGGTCGGCGGCGGCTTCCTCGCCGAGGGGCTCGCGGACCATCGGCGAGCAGCACGCCGTCGGGTCGTCCTGGCCGAGCACCGGCAGTTCAAGATTCGACATAGGTCTATGTTGACAGCCATCTATTTGAAGGCGCAAGCTCGCTGTATCGACAGGCATCAAAACAGGACCTCGGATCAGGGAGACCGCCATGTCCCGTGTTCAGCTCGCCCTGCGCGTCGCCGACCTCGAAGGCTCCGTCGCCTTCTACTCCAAGCTCTTCGGCGCCGAGCCGGCCAAGCGCCGCCCCGGCTACGTGAACTTCGCCATCACCGAGCCCCCGCTGAAGCTCGTCCTCATCGAGGGTGAGCCGGGCGAGGACACCCGCCTGGACCACCTCGGCGTCGAGGTCGAGACCACCGAACAAGTCACCGCCGCCACCGTCCGCCTCAAGGACGCCGGCCTGGCCACCTTCGAGGAGAGCGACACCTCCTGCTGCTACGCCCTCCAGGACAAGACCTGGGTGCACGGCCCGGGCAAGGAGCCCTGGGAGGTCTACGTCGTCAAGGCCGACGCCGACGCTCTCGACAAGGACACCACCGCGCCGCACGCCTGCTGCGGCACCACCGCCTGCTGCACCCCCGACGAGCAGGCCCTCGACCCTGCCCAGAGCCCGGCCGAGGCGAAGGCGGTCGCCGGCTGAGCACTGGTTCACCGCGTCCTGCGCAGGACGCCCGCACCCGACACGGGGCCGCCTGCTGGTGGGCGACACCGGCCGCCGGCCGGCCCACCGGGGACGCACCGCAAACCCGTTCGCATACTCACTCGAAGGTGTATTCCGGTCAGGACTCACGTGATTCCGCGGCTACTTTTGACGTGGCGGCTTCGCAGTCCGGTGGCAGCCGCAATCGCCCGACGTCGCAAGGGGATCGGTATGACCTCGACTCCGGAGAGCCCGGGTCCGGACCAGCAGGTGCTGCTGCTCGTCGCCGGTCTCGCGGACCTGGCGGTGAGTGCCGTCGGTTCGGCCGTCGGGGCCGCGCGGCAGTTGCTGCGGCGGTCCGACGGGCCCGAACTCGCGCGGGACGCGCACCACGACCTCATGGCCCGCGGCCGCATCGCGCTGGACCGCGTCCCCTCCGCCCCGCCGGCGCACCTGGAGGTGCTGGCCCGGCACGCGTCGGCCCGACGGGAAGCGTCGGCCGGCGATGTCTGACCAGTGGGACCCGGCCGGGTTCAAGGAACGTGTCGATGACCTGCTGGACGACTACCTGACGGACGAGGGTGAACGGCTCCTCGCGATCGACGAGGCCCTGGAGCCGGTCGCCGAGCAGCTGCGGGCAGCGGCACGGCACGGCAAGCGCCTCAGGGCGGCCTTCTGCTACTGGGGGTGGCGTGCGGGCGGCCAGTCCGACAACGACGCCCTGCTGCGCGCGGCCGCCTCGATGGAGCTCGTCCACGCCGCGGCGACCGTGCACGACGACATCATCGACGACAGTCCGCTGCGCCACGGGCTGCCCACCGCCCACGTCTCCCTGCGGACCGCGCTCGACGGGCGGCCGGGAGTGCGCGGCGCCGCCCGCTCGCTGGCCATGCTGGTGGGGGACCACCTGATGGCGCTGGCGGGGCAACTCTTCGCCGAGAGCGGCCTTCCCGCCGCCTACCTGGCCAGGGCCCGCCCGCTGTGGGCGGACCTTGCGCGGGACCTGATCGCCGGTGAGTGCCTGGAGATCCTGGCCACCGGAACCCGGCCGGACCCGGACGTGTCCCTCAAGGTCGTCCGCTACAAGACGGCCAAGTACACCGTCGAGCAACCCCTGCTCATCGGTGCCCTGCTCGCGGGCGCCTCGCCGGACCTGCGCGACGCCCTGTCCGCCTACGGTCTGCCGCTCGGCGAGGCGTTCCAGCTGCGCGACGACCTGCTCGGCCTGTTCGGCGAGCCCGAGCACACCGGCAAGGCCGGTCTGGACGACATCCGCACCCACCGGCCCACCGCGCTGCTGGCCATGACCTGGCGGTCCGCCGTCCCCGCGCAGCGTGAGCGTCTGGCCGGTCTGCTGGGGCGCCGCGACCTCGGCGATCAGCACCTGCGGGACGTGCGCGAGCTGATGGTCGCGCTGAAGGCCCCGGAGCGGGTGGAGGACATGATCGCCGCCCGGACCCGGGACGCCGTCGGACAGCTGGGCGGGCTCGACATTCCCCGGCAGGCACGCCGGGCCCTGACCGAGCTCGCGCACTCGGCCACGTACCGCCGCCACTGAGCCGCTCCGCACCACAGTCACCCACCGCCGCCACTGACCCGCTCCGCACGACAGTCACCGCGCGGCACCGTGCTACCGGTCGGGAAGGACCGCTGACATGAAGTACACCGAAGCCTCCATGAACGTCCTGCGCGGGTCCGGCGACGAACTCGCCGATGCCGTGGTGGCGACGCTGTTCGAACGGGGGGAGGTCGGGAAGTTCAACACCCTGATGCGCTACGTCTCGACCGTCGGATCTCCGCTGCCGGACGGGCTGCCGGACGTCGCCCGCGAGTACCTCCACACCACCGGTACGCCGCCCTCCTGGGTCGACTGGGGCGAGATGGAGAAGGCCCGGCTCTTCTTCATCGACAACAACGTGCACATCAACACCGCGCTCTCGTTCGCCTCCATGCCCGCCTGCTACGTCGTGCCGCACGTCGCCAGGCTGCTGTCCGCCACGCACGGCCTGAACTACCCGTCCAAGCGGATGGCGGAGACGGGCCAGTTCACCGTCTACCTGATGCAGCCCGACGCCTTCGAGGCCGGCAGCCGCTTCATCCCCGCCGCGCAGAAGGTGCGCCTCCTGCACGCCTCCATCCGCCACCACCTCCTGCGCGAGAACCGCTGGGACGTCGAGGCCCTGGGGACGCCGATCTGCCAGGAGGACATGATCGGCGGGCAGATGTTCTTCTCCATGCTCGTCCTGGACAGCCTGCACCGGCTCGGCATCCACATGTCCACCGAAGGCGCCGAGGCCTACTACTACGCCTGGCGCGTCGTCGGCGCCATGCTCGGGGTCGACCAGGACGCCGTGCCAACCACCCTGGACGATGCCAGGCAGTTCCTCGACCTCTACATGCTCCGCCACATGGGCCCGTCGGAGGAGGGCGCCCATCTGACCCGGCAACTCATCGACCTCTACGAGGAGGTCGTCCCCGGCACCTTCTTCGACCCCATCGTCTCCGCCCTCATCCGCTACCTCGTCGGCGACACCTGCGCCGACTGGCTCGACGTCCCCCGCACCACCTGGGACACCGTGGTCAAGACCGTGCCCCTGCTGCTCGGGGTGCTGGAGACCATCGAGGACCACTCACCGCTGGGCGCCTGGGCCCTGGACCGCCTCGGCCACCTCACCACCGTCTTCGAACTGTCCTCCCTCACCCGGGGCCGCATCATGCACTACGCCATCCCGGAGCACCTGAAGAAGGACTTCGGCGTCAGCGCCACCGTTTCCCCCACCCGTCGCTGGACCCCTCCGGCCCCCACCGTCGCGACCTGACGACGCCCTCCGGTCGGGCAGGACCCGGGGCAGGAGGGCCAGGCGGGCAGCGGGGCCCGCGCCCGGTCACGACTCCCAGCGGATCGCGAGCAGCGCCGCGTCGTCCGTCAGGCCGGCGGCGCCGACCCAGGCCCCCACGTCCGCCATCACGGCGTCCAGCAGGTCGGCGGGGCTCCCCGCGGGCAGCCCCGGCAGCCGCTCCTCCAACGGGTAGAACACGCCCCCGGCGCCCCGGGCCTCGGTCACTCCGTCGGTGTGCAGGAGCAGCAGGTCCCCCGGCCGGGCCTCGAACCGGTCCATCGGGTATCCGCCACCGGTCAGCGCCAGCAGCCCGAGCGGAGCCGCGGCCGCCGACGGCGCCAGTGCGTCCACCCGGTCGGCCCGGCGCAGCAGTGGGGGCGGATGGCCGCAGTTCACCAGCGTGACCGGCTCCCGCCCGGGCGGTACCGACAGCAGGAGCGCGGTGGCGAAACGCCCCTCGCCCGGGCGGGCGGCCAGCGCGTCGTCCAGCCGCTCGGCCAGCCGCCCGAGGTCAGCCTCCGTGCGGGCCGCCTCACGGAACACCCCCAGCACGTCCGCTGCCGTCTCGACAGCCGGCAGGCCGTGCCCCTGCACGTCTCCCAGCAGGATCCGCACGCCGTACCCGGTCTCCTCCACGGCGTAGAGGTCCCCGCCGATCCGCGCCTCGGCGGCTGCGGCGACGTAGCGCACGGAGATCCGCAGCGGACCGATCCGCTCCGGCGGCGGGCGCAGCAGGGCGCGCTGCGCCGCCTCTGCCACCGTGCGGACCTGGAAGAGCTCCCGCTCCCGGGCCGCCACCAGCACCACGTTGGCGGCGCTGGCCAGGGTCGCGGCCAGTACGGTGATCAGCGCGGTGAGGTGCACCTCGGTCGGCAGCTCGGTGTTGGTGGTCTCCAGCAAGCCGACGGCCACGACGGCCAGACCGCCGGCGGCCAGCGGTACCCGGGCGCTGCGGGTGGTCGCCCCGGCCAGCACCGGCGCCACCGCCAGCACGGGCGACAGCGTCGTCCCGGGCCCGGTCACCAGGTCGGCCAGCACGGCGGCGACCAGCAGCAGGAACGCGCAGAACAGCAGCAGCCGGGTGCGCCGCGGCAGGTTCAGCGGCGGCATCCCATCCGGTCTGTCGGCACGCACGTGTCCTCCGGGCTGGGAATGGGCCCCACCATCCACTCTCTCCGGGCTCCCGGCGGGCGGCACCTCGGGCCGGTTGCCCCACGGGCCGGCCCGGGGACCGGCCGCGCAGACCGGCCGACCACGCTGGGTCGCGAGACCCGGGCGGCCGGCATGATGCCGTCGATCGGGACCGGTATGAAGTCGGTGAGACCCGCACTGCTTGCTCGGGGGCCTCACCCGGCCCGCGCCAGGAGAAGCGGACGCGGGCCGGGGCACTCCGGTGGAGGTGTCACTGGTCGGAGTAGCTGAGGTCTCCGACCGTCCAGCTGCTGATGTCGGCGATGGCGATTCGGTACATGCCCCCGGTGTGGGGCAGGCCGAAGTCGCCCTGCAGGATGCGGGCGACGTGCAGGTGCAGGTGGGTGGGACGCCTGGCGGGCGCAGCCATGCCTTCGCCTTCCGCTCCGCCGGCGCCGGTGGCGGGAGTGAACAGTGTGGCGAAGGGCTTCAAGTGGTCTGAGGCAGCGAGGACTTCGGCCACCCGCTCGTGCCACAGATGTTCCGGCGCCAGCCGGCCGGTGATGACCGCCCCAGGGACGACCACGGTCAGGGGCATCTGGTTGCTGCGTTCGGATTCCACCATGGCGGCGATGTCGACGAGCAGCGCATCAGGGTACGACATGGATCCGAGGATAGTGCCCGCAGAGACCACGTGGACGGGGATGCCCGAACCGCCGACGGTCGGCGTCAGAGTTTGAACATCGCGCTGTACGGCTGGGTGACGCGTTCCTGCCGTGATCCGAAGTCGACGAGTACCGCGAAGTCGCCGTCGCCGTCGCCTTCGACGCCGATGACCCGGCCGAGGCCGTACCGGTCATGGGTGACCCGGTCGCCGATGGCGAAGTGCTTGCGCGGTGCCTCCGCCCGGGGCTTGAAGGGGCTGCCGGGCAGGGGGCGGCGAGCTGCTGAAAATTTTTTCATCCCACCCAGTATGGGCCCGGAAGTGGGGCTGTGGGAGTTTTCGGAGCAGAGAATTTCCAGCCGGACCGCGAAATGCCGTCAGCCGGGCGGGCGCTCCGCATCGCGGAAATCCCGCGGAGTCGAGGGCGTCGTCAAGGGGTGGCCACATGCTCAACGGGCTTTCTCCTCAAGGCTGTTCACGACTTCGCCGGCTCGGAAGCAGCTGCCCCGCGGGACGTCTTCCGCGAAACCGGGGGTGAAAAATCCCGCCACAGCGGGCCGCGGCCTGCTACAGTCGACGTAGTTGCAGTAGTGGTTCCCATGAACTTTGTGTGCGCCTGCTGATGTGTTGCAGGCGCATTTTTGTTCCCCGGCTCTTCCCCGGTGGGCGCTCCATGCGGTGACTCGAAGCCCGCGCTGTGCGTGTTTCGGACAGTCCCTTGAAGGAGATTTCTTAATGGCTAATGGCACTGTGAAGTGGTTCAACGCGGAGAAGGGCTTCGGCTTCATCGAGCAGGAGGGTGGCGGCCCCGACGTCTTCGCCCACTACTCGAACATCAACGCCAACGGCTTCCGTGAGCTGCTCGAGGGCCAGAAGGTCGAGTTCGACGTCACGCAGGGCCAGAAGGGCCCGCAGGCCGAGAACATTCGCCCGCTGTAGTTCCTCTGACCTGGCACCCGCCTGGCAGCGAGGGGCCCGCACCGCGCATACGCCCGGTGCGGGCCCTCTCGGCATTATGCCCGGCTTCCGGGTTCAGGAAGCGAGCGTGGCTTCGACCAGCCGGGACCAGCTGCTCCGTGCTCCCTTCCGGGCCGCCTCGGCGAACCGTGCCTCGCCGAGGCGGGTCCGTGCGGCCTGCTCGATCCGGGTCACGTCCGGGTTCGAGCGGTCCTGCAGCGCGCGCGCTCGCATGCGCGCGCTCGCCGCGAGCAGCCGCGCGGCCTGCTCGTGGTCGTCGTGGCGCAGTGCCTGGTCCGCGACCCCGACGAGTACCTGCGCGATGACCGGCGCGTGTCCCGCCTCGGACGCCGCTTCGCAGCCCAGCAGCCGGTACAGCAGCGCCTGCCGCGACCGCATCCGGATGACGTCATCGGTGGTACCGATCTCGGTGACGACCGCGATCGCCTCCTCGTAGTGCGCACACGCGGCGGCGAAGTCGCCGCGCACGGCGACCTCGTCGGCCAGGACGGTGAGGGCGAACGAGATCCCGAACCGCTCGCCGAGCGCCCGGAACTCGGTGAGTGCCGAATCCAGGTACGCGTCCGCGTCCCACCTGGCATGGCCGAGCATGATCCGCATCTTGCCCCCGTCCTCGTCTCGCTGCTGGCCGCCAACCGCGACCCCCGGCGCTTCGACGCCCCCGACACCCTGGACATCCACCGCGGGGCCCGCGGCCACCTGTCCTACGGCCACGGTGTCCACGCGTGCCTCGGCCGGCAGCTGGACCGCATCGAGATGCGAGCCGGCCTTGGCGGACTGCTGCACCGCTTCCCGACCCTCCGGCTCGCCGTCCCCGCCGACGAGGTGAGCCTGAGGACCGACATGCACATCTACGGGGTCCACGAACTGCCGGTCGCCTGGACGGATCTGGGCTGACGGCGGATTTCGGCTCGGTGGAGAACCGGGCGACGCACGCGCCGTCGTCCGGTCACCTGGTACTGCGGGAGCCGGGCCGGGTGCCGATGGGCAGCCTGCGTCGTCGAGGGGGAGTCGGAGCCTCGAAGCGGGTGCCTGATCACCTGTCGGCATCGCGCCATCCTGTTCGTGTAGCGACCGCCACAAGGGGAGTGTCGAGGCCGCAGGCTTTGCGTCGGGGTGGCCGTCCAGGCGGAGGATCTTCGGTTTTCGTGCGCAGGATTGGCCGCGAACCGAAATTCTGACGTTTGTAAAAGATGCAACAACTTTCACAGGGTCGGCTTGAAATGATCACTTCTGGTCCTCAAATCGATCACGCATCCGAGCTGTTCGCTCACAACTGGTAGGAATGATTCCGAGCGGGCCGATCGCCACCGGATGGTCCTGACCAGCGCCGACGACGCGTCTGGCAGTCGACGCTGCCGACCGGCCCGCGAAGAACGGGGGCACCGAAAGTTCTTCACATATTCCATCTGGGGGGCACTGCCATGTCTGACGACACCACCACCGAAATCACGCGCCGGAGGATGCTGCAAGGCGCCGTCGTGGCGACGGCCGTTGCCGCGGGCACGGTCGTACTGGGCCTCACCGGCCCCACCGTGACACCCGCCAGCAGCGCCGACACGGAGGGCGGCGAGAGCTTCGACGAGGTCTTCCACGGTCGCCGCATCCAGGGCATGCCGATGTCCGGCGACGGTCACCACGCGATGAGCGGCTACATGGTGATGATCGACGGCCGGGAACTGCACATGATGCGCAACGCGGACGGCACCTGGATCAGCGTCATCAACCACTACCAGACCTTCACCACGCCGCGGGCGCTGGTCCGAGCCGCCGTCAACTCCCTGGACGGCGCCGACCTGGCCCCGCTCACCGCCTGACTCCGGACCGCACTCCGGCCGCCGCACAGACCACCCTCAAAGGAAGAACCATGGCAGTCCGCAAGAACCAGGCGACCCTGACGGCCGCAGAGAAGCGCGCTTTCGTCAACGCGGTCCTGGAACTCAAGCGCCGCGGTGCCTACGACGCGTTCGTCAGCACGCACAACGACTTCATCATGAGCGACACCGACACCACCGAGCGCACCGGGCACCGCTCGCCGTCCTTCCTGCCCTGGCACCGCAGCTTCCTGCTGCGCTTCGAGCGGGCACTGCAGGCGATCGACGCCACCGTCACGCTGCCGTACTGGGACTGGACCACCGACCGCACCCCGGACTCCTCGCTCTGGGGCGCGGACTTCCTCGGCGGTGGCGGCACCGGCACCGACGGCCGGGTGACCACCGGCCCGTTCGCGCAGAGCACCGGCAACTGGACGCTCACCGTCAGGCCCGACAGCCGCAACTTCCTCATCCGCCGGCTGGGCCAGGGCGGACAGTCCCTGCCGACCAAGGCCGACGTGGACACCGTGCTGGGGATGGCCACGTACGACGCCGCGCCGTTCAACAGCTCCAGCGCCGGCTTCCGCAACAACCTGGAGGGTTGGACGGGCGTCAACGTGCACAACCGGGTGCACGTCTGGGTCGGCGGCACCATGGGCACCGGAATGTCGCCTAACGACCCGGTGTTCTGGATGCACCACTGCATGATCGACCGCCTCTGGGCCGCCTGGCAGACCCGCCACGCGGACCAGAGCTACCAGCCGGTCCGCCGCACCAGGAACGTGGTCGCCCTGAACGACACCATGAAGCCGTGGAACGACGTCACCCCGGCCGACCTGCTGGACCACACCAAGTTCTACACGTACGACAGCGCGTACTGATCCGGCCGTTGCGGGCCGGGTGGGAAGTCGGCCGGGCCGACTTCCCACCCGGTGCGGGGAGGGTTCAGAGACGGAACGGGTTGCCGCCCTGCGCGGCGATCAGGTGCCCGCATGCTCGCCACGAAGCGGAAGGCGTCGTCGGCACGCTGCTTCCACGCGGCGTTGCCGGTGGTCTGGTAGAGCGTGGTGAAGAAGGCGCCGGTGTCGATGTTGTGCTCGATGGCCTTCCAGGTGAGGACCACGTGGAAGCCCTTGGGGTCGTCGCCGTAGCGCCAGCCGCCGGTGTAGCCGAGGTGCCCGGTGCCGCGCCGCAGGAGTGCGGTGATGGTCAGGGCGTTGTCGTACGCCGCCGGCGGGATGAACCACCAACCTGCACGACGCCGCCGTCGGCTCGCCGGGCGAGGCGTCGTTGGACCGGGCGGTCAGCGGTTGACCGCCCGCATGCCGTCCTCGTCGTAGCGCTCGCCCGCCGCTTCGGGCAGCTCGGCGTCGATGCGGGCGAGGTCCTCGTCGGTCAGCTCGACGTCGACCGCGCCCGCGTTCTGCTCCAGGTAGGTGCGGCGCTTGGTGCCCGGGATCGGCACGAGGTCCTCGCCGCGGGCCAGGACCCAGGCGATCGCCAGCTGGGCCGGGGTCACGTCCTTCTCCGCGGCGATCTCCTTCACCTTCTCCGCGAGCCGGAGGTTGGCCGCCAGGTTGGCCTCGGTGAAGCGCGGGTTGGTGCGGCGGAAGTCGTCCCGGTCCAGCTCGTCCGGGGAGCTGAAGCGGCCCGCGAGGAAGCCGCGGCCGAGCGGCGAGTACGGCACGAAGCCGATGCCGAGCTCCCGGCAGGCGGGGAGCACCTCGGCTTCCACGTCCCGGCTCCAGAGCGAGTACTCGCTCTGGACGGCGGTGACCGGGTGGACGGCGTGGGCGCGGCGGATGGTCTCCGCGCTCGCCTCACTCAGCCCGATGTGTCGCACCTTGCCCTGGGCGACCAGTTCGCCGAGGGCGCCGACGGTCTCCTCGATGGGCACGTTCGGGTCGACCCGGTGCTGGTAGTACAGGTCGATGCGGTCGGTGCCGAGCCGCGCGAGCGAACCGTGGACGGATTCGCGGACGTGCTCGGCGGAGCCGTCCTGGCGGCCGACGGTCGACATGTCGCCCGGTACGGCGCCGTCCATCCGGTAGTTGAACTTCGTGGCGATCACGTACTCGTCGCGGTGCCCCCGGACGGCCTCGCCGACCAGGGACTCGTTGGTGAGCGGTCCGTAGACCTGCGCCGTGTCGAGGAAGGTGATGCCGAGGTCCAGGGCGTGCCGGATGGTCGCGGTGGCCTCGTCCTGGTCGGCCGTCCCGTAGAAGGCGGACATCCCCATGCAGCCGAGGCCGATGGCCGATACCTGGAGGTCCCGCAGACTGCGCTGTTGCATGTGGCGTGCCAGCCCTTCGTCTCGTTCTTCCCGTGGCCCGACGCCTTCCGGCGCCCCGGTCCGGGCGACCGGTCGGCCCCGAATCCTCGGAGAGGACCCTACGGTGCCCGGGGCCTCCGGAGGCGGACCGGCACGGCCGGATGCGGGCACCCGTGCAGGGTGGGCCCGCAGGTGCGGAGGTGGGACCACAGGTGTGGCGCGGTCGCGACGCTCATCGGCCGGCCGGCCGGCCCGGCCCCGCAACCGACACTCCTCCCGCAGCGTCTATGCTCGTCGACCGTGCTCGTCCGATCACGGCGAGCCATGGAGCTTCTTGGGGGAGAGCAGCCGATGCCCGACTCGGTGGGGTACACCGTCCAGCCCGACGCGCTGGAGCACGTGACCACGGCACTCAACAACGTCGCAACCGACCTGGCCGCGGCCAACCAGGCCTACACCGCGCAGAAGCTCTACCAGTCCGCCGACTTCGGCGAGTTCGGTGTGGACCAGGCGTGGGCGGGCTTCGACACCAACTGGGACCAGGAACTGCACGTCACCCAGCGCGCCGTGGCGGAACTGGTCCAGAAGATGTCGGCCACCAGCGCCAACTACCGCGCCGCGGAGACGAAGCTCGCCGCCTCGCTGACCCCGGCGCAGTCCCGGTGAGCAAGGTCGCGGACCTGCAGAAGGCGCAGCAGGCCATCACCCACCCCGGCTCCGGCTTCTTCGTCGGCGCCGCACTGCTCAGCGCGATCGGCAACGCCCTGGCCGTGTCCGGGCCGGCCGGGAACCCGGGCGTGATCCGTGATCGGGCCAAGGCGTACGCGGAAACCGCCAAGGCCTATGCCAAGGCGTGCACCGACCTCGGGGAGGTCGCCGACAACCGGCTGCCGAACGCCTGGACCGGCTCGGTCGCCGAGAACGCCACCCGGTCCATCCGGGCGCTGGCGAACGAACTGTCCGTCTCCCAGAAGGCCTTGGAGCAGGCCGCCACCGAGCTGAACGCCTGGGCGGACAATCTGGAAGGGGCCCAGAGCACGGACGCGCAGGGCGTGACCGCCCTGGAGAACGTGCAGAAGTCACTCGCCCACGACGCCTTCGACATCGGCAAGGCGATCGCCGCCATCGAACCCGCCAACACGGCCGTGGGAACCAGGATCTCGGCCGCCCAGCGGGCGGAGAACAGCGGCACCCACGCCGCGAGCATGCTCAACCAGCTCGCCGCCAGGGCCCGCACCGAGCGCGCCGGACAGGGGCCGATCGATCCCCTCGCGGCGCTGGTGCTGGCGAACGAGAAGGGCCCCGGCGGCGGTGCGGACGGCGACTACATCCTGACGGACGGCCAGCTCGACCGCGCCAAGCAGTTCATGTCCGTGATGAACGGCACCGACCAGCTCGCCTTCCAGAAGCTCCTGTCCGGTGCGAAGTCCCCGGAGGAGGCCGCCTACCTCTGGAAGGCCCTGGCGGCCGGCCACTCGGTGGCCGACGTCCAGCAGTTCGCCGCGCTGATCCACCCCCACGGCGACGACCCGCGCTGGCTGTCCGAGCACCTGGTTCCGGCGCTCGGCACGGATCCCTTGCAGGAGGAGTCCACCAGCCACGCGATAAAGCTGAACTACAAGGGCGCCCAGATCCTCGACGGCTACGACATCTACAGCCAGCGCAACGTCGGCGACTGCGTCGCCGCCTCCACGGTGGTCGCGAGCCTCAAGCTCGACCCGGTGACGATGCTCCAGCTCACCACCGGCAACATGACCGACGTACCGGGAGCCGACTCGCCCGAGTACTTCAAGCAGCGCCTCCAGCAGCTGTTCATCGGTCAGTACCAGCAGGGCCAGCTGGCCGACGGCAGCCAGAAGGTCTACCCGGACAACGGCGGCGGGATCGGCCCGAAGGGCAACACGTTCCTCGCCAACCAGAACCTCGGGAAGGCCACGGGCTCGACCTACGAGTACGTCAACCTGGACACCGACGACGACCGGCGCGCGGCCGTCACCCGGATCGAGAAGGCCCTGGACGAGGGCAAGCCGGTGCCGTTCTGCGCCTTCGACGAGGCCAGCAAGGCGGCCGGCAAGGACGGCGGCTACCACCAGATGGTGATCGTGGCCCGGGACGGCGACCGGCTGCAGGTCTACAACCCGTGGGGCCAGTCGGTGTGGGTGACCGAGGACCAGTTCATCCACAACCACCTGAACGACGGCGGCCTCACCGACGGCGCGAACATCAACCGTCCCTACGGCGCGGAGCTGCCGAAATGACCGACATCCTCCCCGACACCGAATTGATGACCGGCTACGACGTCGAGGCCGCCGTCACCCGGGGCCTGCTGATCGACGGAGTCCCGCGCCGGGTGCTGTTCGGCGAGGCGGCGATCGCCGCCTCCTACCAGGCCGAGGCCCTGCACATCGGCCCCGAGCCGCTGGGCGTCCTGGCCCAGTACGTCCGCGCCGGCGGCTTCGCCGGCGCGCTCGACCTGCCCGAGCCGGTGATCGGCCGGGAGCCGGGCGAGCTGGTCCGCGGCTGGCTGCGCGCGGCCGCGGCCGGCGGGGCGGACCTCGGGCGCGAGGTCCTGTTCGCCCGCTGGCTGGCCGAGGTCGCGCTACTGATCACCATGCGTCGCCGAGTCCGGGAAGAGGGCAACTGATGCGCCGAACCATCATCACCGGTGTGGTGGCACTCGGGGCCGTAGCCCTGCTGCTCCTCTCCTACCTCGACGGCTGGTGGTCCGACTCCGGCCCGGCCGGCACCGTTGCCACCGCAACCCGACCGCAGGTGGAGGTCCCCCTCCCGGCCGAGGCGTGGAACGCCGTCTCCCCGTACCCGGTCAGCACGGTGACCCTGGCGGTCGGACAGCAGCTCGGCGTCAGGACGACCGGGGGCGCCCGGCCGAAGAGGTGGTACCTCGACTCGGCGGGCGACGGCACCGTGCTACGGCCCGGTCCGGACTTCGTCATCAGCCCCTGCCCCACGAACCCGCCCGTAGCGGGCTGCGGCTCCGAGTTCGACCTGACCTTCACCGCCCTGGCGCCCGGAACCACCACACTGACGTGGTTGTTCGGCGCGGGCGGCTGCAGCGCCGGCGTACCGAAGTACGAAGGGGACCGGTGCGACATCTCCAAGAGCATCCAGGTCACCGTTCACTGAACGTCAGGGGGAACCTCGACGGCCTGATCGCGCCACCACGCGATGTGGGCATGTCGGGATCCTGCTGACCCGTCCTGGTGAAGTCCGGCCGTTCCCGGTGAAGTTTGCTCAGGTCCCTCCTAGGCAATGGGCCGTTTCGCCATCCCCCTACCGAACGGGAGACCGGCACGGGATCCGCAGGGCACGCCCCGGGTGCCGGCGCCCCTTGGGGAGCCGGCACCCGAGGTCGGCGTCAGTAGACGAGGATGTCCCAGTGGCTGCCCTCGTTGCAGTACAGGTTGCCCGAGGCGGCCTTCCACTGCGGGTAGCCGTCGCCCCGGTAGCCGATGTAGGTGAAGCTGTTCTGGATGTAGCCGTCGATGCAGGAATTGCGGGAGATGTCGACCTTGTAGCCGTTGTAGTGGCTGTAGGTGCCGGAGGCGTGGCCCACCTCGGTCCCGCCCGTGATGTTGATGGCACAGCCGCTGGCCTGCTTGAGGGTGATGATGGTGCTCACCGTGCCCGAGTTGATCTGCTCGAACGAGGTGCAGGTGGAGTTGGACCTGTCGGTGCAGCCCCCGCTGGAGCTCCACGTGATGCCGGCGCTGCTGAACTGGCCGGCGGCCGTCGACTGCGACAGCTTGGTCCCGCTGGCGCCGGCCGTGGGCGCCGAGACGGCGAGGCCGGCCACGGTCAGGGCGACGACGGTGGCTGCGGTGCGTGGCTTCATCTGCATCTCCCGGTGAGGATGGTGTGCCTCCGACTCGACCCCCGCCCTCCTGCCGTGCCTCGGCGGGAGGGCGGGAAGTCCGGTGCCCGGGCCTCTGGAACCGGCCCGGACGAAGGGGTCGTGCGCAGTGCTGTGACGCGGCAGTGCTCCGGCGCGAGGGCCGACCGATCCGTCCGGCGCCACCGCCCGCGGCTCCCGGGGGAACGAGGGGCGGGCTTCGAGCGCTGGCATCGCACCAGGATGGACCATCGGAGCGGGCGCCGTGTCAGGGCCGCTGAGCCGGGCACCGATTTTGGCCATGTTCAGCAAAGTGTGCTTCTTCTGTGTCGACCCGGGCGATGGCCTGATGTGACAGATCCTGGTCATTGCGGCCATGTCCGGCCGGGCGGAATGATCAGGGCATGTCCCCACCGCACCGCGTCGTGATCGTCGCCTTCCCCGGCATCGAGCTGCTGGACGTCACCGGCCCGGCCGAAGTGTTCTCCGTCGCCACCCGGGTCGCCGGAGCCGACCGGCCCGGCTACCTCGTGCAGATCGCGACGGTCGACGGCGGCCCGGCTGTCACCTCCAGCGGCGTCCGGCTGATGGCCGACCTGGCCCTCGACGATGTGGCCGGCCCGATCGACACCCTGCTGGTCTCGGGGGCGATCGAGATCGTCGACGGCGGTGTGGAGCCGGTGATCGACCACGAGGTCACCGACTGGCTGCGCCGTGCGGCGCACCGCGCCCGGCGGATCGGCTCGGTCTGCGCCGGAGCGCACCTGCTGGCCGCGGTCGGGCTGCTCGACGGCCGGCCCGCCACCACGCACTGGCTCACCGCGGCCCGGCTGGCGGCCGAACACCCCCGGGTCCGGGTCGATCCGGACCCGATCTTCGTCCGGGACGGGCAGGTGTGGACCTGCGCCGGCGTCACCTCCGGGATGGACATGACGCTGGCCATGGTCGCCGAGGACCACGGCCAGG
This sequence comes from Kitasatospora sp. NPDC023120, assembly GCF_055560835.1. Lineage (NCBI taxonomy): Bacteria > Bacillati > Actinomycetota > Actinomycetes > Kitasatosporales > Streptomycetaceae > Kitasatospora > Kitasatospora sp. NPDC023120. The sequence continues at coordinate 59,965 of NZ_JBVHHY010000025.1, forward strand.
ACCTCGCGCTCGCGACCGCCCGGATGATGGTGATGTACGTTAAACGCTCCGGCGGACAGAGCCAGTTCAGCGTGCCGCTGTCCGTCCAGGGCTCCGAGGACGACCGGATCGACGAGCTGCGCAGGTGGATCGCCGAACACCTCACCGAGGACCTCTCCCTCGACGCCCTGGCGGCCCGGACGCACCTGAGCGTGCGCCACTTCACCCGGCTGTTCCAGCAGCGCACCTCCACCACGCCGGCCGCCTACGTGGAGGCAGCCAGGCTGGAGGTCGCCCGGCGACTGCTGGAGGACAGCGACCGGAGCCTGCCGGAGGTCGCCGCCGCCAGCGGCCTCGGCTCCGTGGAGACGCTGCACCGCGTCTTCCGGCGGCGGCTGGGCACCACCCCGGCCGAGTACCGCCGCCGCTTCTGACCCACCCACCCCCATCTGCCCCTGTCGGCGGCGTCCGCGCAGGGCCGAGCTTCGCCATGCCCGAACGGCGCGGCATCGCAGCACACTTCGGAGGAAAGCCATGTCCCGCACGAAGGTCGTCCCGATCCCGGTCATGGGCCGGCACAACATCAACGCCTACCTGCTGCTCGGCCGCAGGCCCGTCATCGTCGACGCCGGAACGCCCGGAAGCGGCCGGAAGATCCTCGACCAGGTCGCCGCCCACGGCGTCGACCCCGCCGACGTCTCGCTGATCGTCATCACCCACGGCCACATCGACCACTTCGGTTCCGCCGCCGAACTGCACCGGCTCACCGGCGCGCCCGTCGCCGGCCACATCGCGGACCTCGGGCCGTACCGCTCCGGCCGGGTTCGCGAACCGTACCTGCCCACCGGCCCGATGGGCCGCGTCATGGCCCGCAACAAGAACCTCCACGTCCAGGCCGAGCCGGTCGAACCCGGCGTGCTCGTCCGCGGTGAGACGAGTCTGGAGGACTTCGGTGTCGCGGGGCGCATCATGCCCACCCCCGGCCACACCGCCGGATCGGTCTCCGTCCTCACGGACGACGGGGACCTCGTCGCGGGCGATCTGATCGCAGGCTCCTTCATGGGCCTGATCTCCGGCCGGCCCGCCAACCCGCCCTTTCACGACGACCCCCGGCAGAACCTCGCCAGCCTTCGCCGGATGCTCGCCCTCGACCCCACCGCCCTCCATGTCGGCCACGGCGGCGCGCTCGACCCTGACCGGGTGCGGCGGTGGGCGGAGAAGGAGCACGACCGCCTCGCACGGCTCGACGCCGCCGGACGCCTCACCACCCGCGGCGAGTGACGCACCCGTCGCGGCCCGGCACCCGTCGCGGCCCGGCACCAGGACGGCACACCCGGCCCGCTTCGGCGCCGTCCTCGCCCACGACACCTCGCCCGGGAAGCTGCGGAAGCGCGTCGACGAGGACCCGTTCGTCGCCCAGGACGTCATCACGGCCGAGGTCATCGAGATCGCGCCGGGAATGGCGGACGAGCGGCTCGGCTTCCTGCTGTGACACCCCGGTTCCGGAGCGGTTCGTGGTGGTGACGCCTTCCGAACGGCGGTGCCCGGCGCGCTCGTGGTGAGCGGCCGGGTACCGGTGGGTCGAGGCGGAGGGATCAGCCGTCGACCTCGTCGTAGCGGCCGTGGGCGAGGCTGTGGAGGTTGAAGGACCAGATACCGCGGCCGAAGGTGGCGGCGTAGAGCTTGCCGTCGGGGCCGATCTTCAGCTGCTGCACCGAGGTGGTGGGCAGGTTGCGGCCGAGGATCCGGAAGTCGCTCTCGCCGGGCGCCCGGTAGAAGGCGGCGAGGTCGGTGCCGAGGGCGAGGCCGCCGTTGGGCAGGATCTTGACCGAGGTGGCCGGCACGTCGGGCAGGTTGGCCGAGATGTCGGTCCAGGTGGTGCCGCCGTCGTGGGTCTCGAAGAGGTGGCCGACGCCCGCGCCGGGGCCTTCGGTCCAGGTGCGCGAGAAGCCGTTGAAGGCGACCAGGACGTGTCGGGCGTCGTTCTCGTCGACGGCGAAGGAGGAGATGTAGCGGTTCGGCAGGGTGCCGTCGACCGGCAGGTTCAGCTGGTGCCAGCCGGTGCCGTCGGTCTTGCCCACCGCGATGCCGCGGCTGAAGCCGACGTTGTTGCAGGGGCCGCACCAGCCCGCGTACACGGTGCCGTCGACGGTGGCGACAGCGGTGGCGACGTGGCCGGCACCGAGGTCGTAGGCGCTGGTCCACTCGCTGCCGCTGCGGATCGCGTAGCCCTTGTGCTGGACCCAGACGTGCCGGCCGCCGGCGATCCAGGTGTTGACGTCCTTGGGGTCGCTGGTGATCGGCGCGATGAAGCGCGCGGAGCTGGTGTCCTTGTCGGGCGGGGCGACCTCGTAGGAGGTGGCCTTCGTCGGGTCGGTCTTCCAGATGCCGTTGTTGACGGCGCAGTTCTGGGTGACCCACATGTCGAGGTAGACGTACTCCTCGGCCGTGTTGCAGCCGTTGTTCGGGTCGACGAGGGTGTCGGCGCCGTCGCCGCCGAAGTTGGAGCCCATCACCTTGTCGTGGGCGCGCAGGATGGACTGGCCGTTGTCCTGCAGACCGCCGGTGACGATGACGCCCTTGCCGGAGCGGTCCGCCGGGTCCTTGCCGATGCCGACGGAGTAGTACTGCAGGGTGTCGATGGTGCCGTCGGCCAGGGACTTCCAGTCCGTGGCGTGGCCGGAGGCGTCGGCCGAGCCGTTGACCGGGCGGCTGTAGATGCCGCCGTCGTTGCCGACGTACACGCTGGTCCTGCCCTTGTACGTGCCGAAGGCGACGGCGTGCTGGTCGGAGTGGGTGGTCTGCGAGCAGTCACCGGTCTGCTTGGCCGGGTCGATGCTCCAGCAGGGGAAACCGAAGTTCCAGTACGGGCCCGGGACGGTCCAGGTGGAGCCGCCGTTCTTCGTCTCCAGGACCTCTTCGAGGCCCGCGTAGACGTGGTCGGGGTCGGCCGGGTCGACCTGGAGGGACTGGTTGTACCAGGCCTGGATGCCGGGCTGGTAGCCCTCGTCCTGGAGCGCTGAGCCGGAGTCCTTCAGCTTGTCCTTGTCCGCGATCTGGGTCCACGGGCCGAAGGGGGAGCCGGACTTGGAGACGTAGATGCCCTTGAGACCGGTGTCCGGGTCGGTGGCCATGATCGAGGGGGACTGGTCGATGGCGTAGTAGCGCGAGCCGTCCGCGGAGGCGGCGAAGGTCACGTTGCCGACGTTCGCGGCGTCGGTCGGCAGGTCGCCGAGGGCGGCGACGCGCTGCCAGGTGCCGTCCGCGGCCTTGCTGTAGAAGCCGTTGTAGGTGTCGCCGCCGCGCCAGCCGACGGCCAGGATCACCTTGGTCGGGTCCTTGGGGTCGATCGCGATGTCGTTGGCGATGTTCTTGTACGGCGCGGCCGGGTCCCCGGCCTTCGAACCCCCCGGCAGGTACTCCGGGTTGGGCGCGAACTCCAGCGTCCACGGGCCGGAGAGCTCCGTCGCCGAGTGGCTCCACACGCCCCGGCTGGTGGCCGCCCACACCTTGCCGCCGCCGAAGCGCAGCGCGTGGATGATGGTCGACTCCAGCTCGGCGCCGCCCACCCGCATGCCGGGCTGGAACTCACCGTGCTTCGGGTCGGCGAGCACGTACACGCCGGTGCCGACGTAGGAGGTGGCACCGGTGTTGGACTCGCCCGTGGCGTACCAGAGCCGGCCGGAGCCGTCCAGGTTCAGGGTGCCCGTCGAGAGGGACGGCAGCTTGTCCGAGATGGACTGCCACTGGCCACCACCGGTGCCGGAGCGGAACACGCCGCCGTTGGCGCCGCCGGCGTAGACGTAGCCGTCGGTGTCGGCGGCGATGCCGGTGATCCGGCCGGTCACGTAGCCGGAACCACCGCTGGAGTTGGAGTTGACGTCGCGGTAGCGCTGGTCGTCCGAGTTGTACGGCTTGTCGGTGACGTGGTCCCAGGACGCGCCCGTGCGGGGCATCGACTGCAGCTGGGCCCAGGCCGCGCCGTACGCGCCGGGGGCGACCACGCCGGGGGCGGTGCGGGCCTCGGTGTACTGGGCGGTGCCCTCGGCGGAGTTCTCCACCTCGTCGCCCTCGTCCTCGCCGGGGGCGTCCGCCTTGGCGGTGAAGGCCGGACCGGCGGTGGCGCCGGTGCCCTGGACCTTCTTGGCGTGCTTCTTGCCGATCTCGGCCTGGTGCTGCGCCTGGTGCGGGCGCGGTGCGGGAGCCTCGGACGGCGCGGCGAGGGCCTGGGTGGTGGTCAGTCCGAGCGCGGTCAGGGTGACGGCGGGCAGCAGGAGCCGTCGGTGTTGCCTGGTGGGCACGATGGTGAGTCCTCCCCATGCGGCGGGGTGCGCGGTCGCGCGGCCCCGGCGGAAACAGACGGAAGCCTTGCGGTTCGGCTGGGCGGAGTGAAGGGCTCAGGCATAACGAATGTCTAAAACCAAGTCAGTTAAGACAGTTGAAGAGAACTGAAAGCCCGTCCTGTCGACGAGCCGGATTCCCCCGGGCGTGGGCGTCGCCGTGGTACGGGCGCCCCCTGGGGCGTGGTTCGCCCCGGGGTGACCGGCACCACATCCGGCGCTGCGGTGCCGGGGGCGGGGTCGGGGTGGATCTAGAGGTGAAGCGGACAAAGTAGGATGACTCAACTACCGCGCTACGCGCGTGGAGTTCCATAAATGTTCCATTTGCCCGATTTATCTCCCGCCTGACACGCACGGAGCCACCCACATGGACAACCCGTCCACCGCCAATGCCGACGGTGCGATAGAGACCCGCGGTATCGAACCCGTCCCGGACCACGAGCGCCGGGGCAGAGTCCGCGAGCTCTTCCCGACCTGGGTCGCGGCGAACATCAGCGTGCTGCTCCTCACCATGGGGGCGGCCCTGGTGGTGTTCAACCAGTTGAACTTCTGGCAGGTCCTGATCGTCGCCGCGTGCGCCGCGCTGGTCTCCTTCGGCATGGTCGGCGTGCTGTCGGTCTCCGGGAAGTGGGGCGGAGCCCCGGGTGCCACGCTGTCCCGGGCCACCTTCGGCGTGCGCGGCAACCTCTTCCCCGGGGCGATCCTCTGGATCGCCCGGTTCGGCTGGGAGACGATCAACGCTGTCACCGGCGCCTACGCCGTGCTGACCGTGCTCGACCTGATGTTCGGCGTCAAGAGCAACACCGCGCTGATCGTCATCACGCTCTTCGCCTTCGTCGCCTGCACCTTCCTGGTCTCCGGCATGGGGCGGAAGGCCCTGAACGCCTGCAACACCTGGTCGACGTACCTCTTCGGCGTCTTCAGCGTCCTGGTGCTGGGCTACCTGATCGCGACCATGCACTGGAGCGAGGTCTTCGCCAAGCCCGCGGGCACCACCGCGATGATGGTCGCCGGCATCGGGACCATCGCTGCCGGTGGTATCAGCTGGGTCCCCACCGGCCCGGACTTCGCGCGCTACCTGCCGCACGCCGCCTCCGGGAAGAAGATCGTCGGCGTGACGGTCTCCGGTGCCGGCCTGGTCATGGTGCCGATGGTGCTGATGGGCGCCGTGATGGCGGTGGCCTCGCCCGGCCTGGCCGAGGCCGCGGACCCGGTCTCCTTCCTCGGCGACCTGCTGCCGACCTGGCTCGCCGTGCCCTACCTGCTGACCGCGATCGTGGGCATGCTGCTGATCAACAGCCTCTCCATGTACTCGGCCGGCTTCACCGCCCAGACGATGGGCGTCAAGCTGCCGCGCGCCATGGCCGTCAGCATCAACGCCGTGATCTCGCTGGTCGGCGGCCTGCTGCTGATGCTGGTCGCCAAGAGCTTCCTGGGCTCCTTCATCACCTTCCTGGTCCTGCTCGCGGTCTCCTTCTCGGCCTGGATCGGCGTCTACGCGGTGGACATGTTCCGGCGCCGGAGGCGTGCGGTGCGCTACGACGCCGAGGCGCTGATGGACACCGGCAAGGGCAGCCGGTACTGGTACGTGGGCGGCTTCTGCTGGCAGGCGATGGTGTCCTGGGTGCTCGCGCTGCTGTTCGGGCTCGCCTTCACCAAGTGCGACTGGTTCGCCGGCCCGCTCTCCGACACCCCCGTCGGCCGGTACGGGCTCGCCTGGGCGGCGACCATCGTGATCTCCGGCGTGATCATGGCCGTGCTCCCCGAGCCCCGGGAGAGTGCCTCCGCCACCTCCGGCGCCTCCGCCACGGCCGAGCAGCCCGCCGGCCCCAAGGCGGAGCGGACCGAACGGGTCGGCGTCTGACCGCCTGACGCGAATCCCGAACGCCCCGGGACGCACACCGGACCGCCCGGTCGCCGGCTCAGCTGAGCCGGCGACCGGGCGGTCCGGTGTCGGCGCCCGTGGTCAGGGCGATCGGGAGAGCATCAGGGTTCAACGGTCCGTCATTTTTCATTTGCGTGCTTCCCGACGCGAATGAAAGAGTGCGGGCCATTGCCATGTCCACGGGGGTTGAGCAAATCCACCAGGATCTGCGAACGGCAGGTGCCGCTTGATGTACACGACAGGGCCGACAGAAGCCTGCATCGACGACTCGGGCAACATCCTGGTGGCGCCCTCGATGCTGCACGGTGACGACTTGGTCAGGGACTTCTTCGGGTCCACGATCACGCCGGAGGACCTTGCCGCCGGTTCGCCCGACCTGGCGCAGAAGACCGTCTACCTGTGCGGCGACGTGTCCGAGATCAGTGGCCGCCAACTGCGCGCGGCTGCCCGGGTACTCGTCATCCGGGAGCTGTCGCACGGTTACGACGACGACGCCGACCAGCCCTGGACCGTCGTCGACCTCGGCCGGGTTCCCCTCCGGGTACACGGCGTCGGCGTGTACTACCGCCGCTTCTTCGGACTCGGCGCCGATCACTTCGGACGGATCCGCGCGGAGCACGCGTTCCAGTCCCTGACGGAGTCCACCAAGCCTGGATCGGCCCACCGCACGGGAATCTATCTGACGCCCGTCACGCGCGACGGTGACGAACTGCATTTCCGCCTGCTCCGGTGCTCCACGAACCTCTCGGGGCCGACCGAGAGCTTTCGCCCGACCGACACGGGCATTGTCGAGGCCTTGAACCGCGAGGCCGCCGCCGTCTTCCGGGACCAGGCACCGCTGAATCACGTCCTCGCCCAGATCTACCACAACACCCTCGCCACGGCCGAGCGCAAGCAGTCCAAGGCCAGGATCTCGGCCCATGCCGACAAGACCAAGGACATGCCCGTCAACGGCATCATGGCCTTCTGCACCTTCTACGACGGGATCGAGAAGCTGCAGCCCCTGGCAGAAGACGCCTTCGACTACGGCGTGAAGGGTGTCAGCGGGCTGACCAAACTCCACTTCCGCCTCAAGGAGCGGACCGAGGAAACCGACCGGGCCGCGCTCCCACCTCAGTTCACCCTGACTCTCCATCCCGGCTCGGTGTTCTTCATGCCGCTGTCCACCAACCGCCTGTATGCGCATGAGATCCGGCCCTCGGCGTTGGGCGCCGAGCTGCTCCCGACCCGCCTGGGATACGTGGTGCGCTGTTCGAACGCCGAAGCCGTTCACAAGAACGGCAGCACCTTCCTCAAAGTGGCCGGAGATCTGGTGAAGCTGGAACCACCCACGGCGGCCGGCATGGACGAGCTGCGCAGGCTGTACGCCGAGGAGAACAGGACCTCGTCCTTCATCGACTACGGCGACGAGTTCCTCTTCAGCATGAACACGGGAGACTACGATGCCCCTCGGGTCTAGGATCCCGGACGAGGTCCTCTCGTACGCCTTGCCGGTCGAGGAGAGCATCTTTGCGGAGCTGTCCGCGTCGGCTCGTCTGGAAGACGTGGGAAAGGGCCGGCGAGGGGCCGTGCTCACCAAGGTCGACGAGGCGGGTGGTGTGCCTCTCGTACGCACCACCACGCGATACGGCAGTCCGGCGCAGCGTTTCCGCGCGGTGCACGAACGGTTGGCGCTGCAGATCCAAGAACGTGCGGGGCTTCCGGTCGGCTTCAACAACGCCCTCATCGAGAGCTACACGAACGCTTACACCACCATGGGCAGCCATTCCGACCAGGCCCTCGACCTGGCCGACGCGTCGTTCATCGCCGTCTTCTCCTGCTACCAACGTCCCGAGGCGGGCCCGCCGAGGAAGCTGATCTTCGAATCGAAGGGGTCCGGGGGGACGGGTGACTCCGGTGGCTCCGATGGCGAGAGGTTCGAGATTCCCCTCGCTCACAACAGTGTTGTCGCGTTCTCCGTCGAATCGAATCGGCGACTCAAGCACAAGATCGTATTGGACGCGCCCGGGCGGGCGGCTGACAACGAATGGTTGGGTGTGACGTTCCGAACGTCGAAGACCCTCGTCCGGTTTCACGACGGGCACGCACACCTCCCGCAGGGCGCCCGCCTCGTGCCGGCCGGCGAGGAGCAGCGGCGCGAGTTCTACCGACTGCGGCGCCGTGAGAACCAGGAGACGGACTTCGTCTACCCCCCGCTTGCGTACACCATCAGCGAGAGCGATCTGATGCCGCCTGTCTGACCTCGAGGGATTCCGCGATCACGTACCCTGTCGGACACCACCACACTTCATGACGTGACGATGGGGTGCATGCGATGCCTCTTGAGGGTGAGTACGAGCCGAGTCCGGCACAGTGGATTCGCGATCAGGTCGAGCTGTACGAGAGTTCGGGCGGCACGCGGGGAACGATACTCTGGGACACGGGCCTGCCCGTCGTCATCGTCACGATGCGCGGCGCGAAGAGCGGCAGGATCCGCAAGGTCCCCTTGATGCGCGTGGAGCACGAGGGGCGCTACGCGGCCGTGGCCTCGAAGGGCGGCTTCCCGCGTCACCCGGTCTGGTACTTCAACGTCAAGGCCGACCCGCACGTCGAGCTCCAGGACGGGCCCGAACGGCGGGACATGACGGCACGTGAGGTCACCGGCGACGAGAAGGCCGAATGGTGGGAGCGCGCGGTCGCCGCGTATCCGCCGTACGCCGAATACCAGGAGAAGACCGACCGGGTGATCCCCGTCTTCGTGCTGGAGCCCGCGCGCGGGTAGGAGACCTGGTGCTTCTCAGGCTTCCTTGTCAGCGAACCCGGTCGCGCTTCGGCCCGATGCCTTTGGTCCTGGTCGGCGACCCGTCCGGGCCGAACGGGTCGCGGGAGGTGAAGGCGTGCGGCGCGGAGCCGTGGTCGTGGAGGTGCTCCAGCCTGGAAACCCCGTCCTGCCAGGTGGGTATCTCGCCGTCGGCGACCCACCAGAACACGTAGTTCGGGTGCCCCGCCCTCTCGAACCAGTCGTAACGCCTGTTCAGCGCCTCACGGTGCAGACCGGTGTAGACGGCATCGAGGGCGGGGCGCAGGCCGGTCCAGAGTGAGAGGGTCGTGGCCAGGGCGGTGGTTTCCGGCGTGCGGCCCTTGCCGTACCACGTCGGGACGGTGAACTCTCCCCATGCACCCCAGTCCGCCTCGAAGAGCACGCCCCGCTCACCGTCTGCCGCTTCGGCATGCCCGAGGTATCCGGGGCTCTGACTGATCGTCCGGTAGACGGTCTCACCGATGTCGTAGAGCTCTCGCGTGAGAGGTGCGGGATCGGCGAGAGGTGACTTCAGGACGCCGAACGTGTACAGAGCAAGATGGGGCATGCGTCTCTCCGTGGTTGGGGTTGTCTGGCGTGGACCCGGTCCGGTGGCCACACATGGGGAGCGAGGGGTTCGTGGAGCGTGACCCGACTCATCCCGTCGCGGGTGGTCCAGCCTGAAGGAACCCCTGTGCGACCGTGGCGATCACCGAAGACGAGATCAAGGTAGCCGCCTCTGCGAGCCATGTCGAAGTTGCAATTTCCCTGCCTACATGGCCTCTTGCGCAGTGGCCGTCACATGCCGGGGAGCCGGCACTCGCCGCAGCCCGGGAGCGAAGCCAGGTAGACGGTGCCCATGCCGCCGGAGCCGATCCGCGGGCCGGAGCCCGAACCGGGCCGGAGCCCGAACCGGACCGGGGCGCCCGCTCGTTCGAGCGGGCGCCCCGGTCGTGTCCGCCCGGCAGGATCAGCTGCGGCCGGCCAGCGCGGGTATCAGTCGCACGGCCTCGGGCGCGTTGGCGTTGTGACGCTCGACCCATGTGGTCAGCGCGGTCTGGCAGGCGTGGTCGAGGTGTCGGAGACCGGTGAGGTCCAGTTCCACGACGCGGTCGGTCGGCAGGGCCTCAAGGGCGTCCAGCAGCTTGGGCAGCCGGAGGAAGGTGGCGTTGCCCGTCAGCCGGACCTGGACGGCGCCGGTCGGGAGTTCCTCCGTGTCCACGTGCAGCCGGGACGTCTCCCAGGCGGTCTTGACGATCGACAGGCCCAGGCCGATCAGCACGCCCTCGAACATGTTGACCGTGACGATGGCCACGGCGGTGGCCGCGAGGACGAGGGCTTCGGAGCGGTGCTCGCGCCACAGTGGTCCGAGCTGCTTGAACGGCAGGAGCTTGAACCCGGCATGCACGAGCACGCCGGCGAGCGCCGCGATGGGGATGACGCCGAGGGCGGCCGGGAGCAGGGCGGCGAAGATCAGCAGCCACGCGCCGTGCAGCACACGGGACGCCTTGGTCCTGGCGCCGGCCTGGACGTTGGCGGCGCTGCGGACGATGACCGCGGTCATCGGCAGGGCGCCGAGGGCGCCGCAGAGGGCGTTGCCCGCCCCCTGGGCCATGAGCTCCCTGTCGTAGTCGGTGCGCGGCCCGTCGTGGAGCCGGTCGACGGCGGCCGCGCTGAAGAGGCTCTCGGCCGAGGCGACGAGGGTGAAGGCCACGATCGTGACGAGCAGGGCGGGGGTGAACTGGTCGAGCACGCCGCTGCCCGGTGGCTGGATGGCGTCCAGCAGGCCCTTGACCTCCACCTTCTTCACCGGCTGGTGGAGCAGCCAGGCTGCGGCGGTGGCCAGGACGACGGCCACCAGCGCGCCCGGAACGACCCTCGCCCTGGCCGGGAGCCGTTGCCACAGCACGATCACGGCGATGGTTCCGGCGCCGATCGCGAAGGAGTAGCCGGCGGCCGGCGAGGAGAGGAGCCGGCCGGCGAGTGCGGGTAGGCCGAGGAGCTTGTCGATTCCGCTCGCGGGCGCCGGCCGGTCGGCCATCGCGTAGAGCTGGCCGGCGATGATGACCAGACCGATCCCGGCCAGCATGCCCTCGACCACGGCGACGGAGATCGCGCGGAACCACCGGCCCCAGCGCAGTGCGCCCAGCAGCAGCTGGAGCAGGCCGGTGGCGGCGACCACGACGCCGAGTGCCGGCAGCCCGAACCGCTGCACCGTCTCGGCGACCAGGACGGTCAACCCGGCTGCCGGACCGCTGACTTGGAGGCTGCTGCCGGGAAGCGCACCGGTCACCAGGCCGCCGACGATGCCGGTGATCAGGCCGAGTTCGGCAGGGACGCCCGAGGCGACGGCGACGCCGACGCACAGGGGGAGTGCGACGAGGAAGACGACGAGCGAGGCGGTCAGGTCGTACTTGAGTGCGGGAAAGCGCATGGGAGCCCTCATCCGGGGAGGTTCGGGGGTGGCGGGCCGCGGATTCACGGCGGGCCGCGGGTTCACCGCGGGCAGTGACGTCACAGCGGCAGGAAGGCGTCGGTGCCGGGGCGGTGGGTGAGGACCGCGCCGGTGTGCACTTCGTAGAACCAGCCGTGCAGGCCGAGCAGGCCCGCGTCGACCCGGCGCGCGACGCTCGGGTGGGTGCGCAGCTTCTGCAGCTGGTCCAGGACGTGGCGTTGGACCGGGCCGGCCAGGTCGTGGCTCGGTTCCCCGCCCGGTGTCAGTGCGGTGCCGTCGGCGAGCCAGTCGCGCACCGCCGGCACGCCGGTGAGGTCGTCGCCCCGTACGACGGCGCCCACGGCGCCGCAGTGCGAGTGGCCGCACACCACGATGTCGGCGATCTTCAGGACCTCGACGGCGTATTCGATGGTCGCCGCTTCGGCTGACGGAACGTCCGGCCGGTACGGCGGGACGATGTTGCCGGCGGTCCGCATCTCGAAGAGGTCCCCGGGCCGGGCGCCGGTGACAACGGAGGGGATGACGCGGGAGTCCGAGCAGGTGATGAACAACGCTTGCGGGTTCTGACCGGCAGCCAGTCGCCCGAAGGCGTCGGAGTCCTGCGCGGCACGGCGGCGGAAGGTGCGGGCGTGGTCGATGAATGCTTGCATGTCGGTGCCTGGGGCCCTTCGGGAGTCGTCTCTGAAAGGTCTTCGGAACCGTGCTCGATACGGAGGAAGGCAGCGCGGAGCGCGACGGCGGTGGCAGGAGGATCACTGCCGTGAGCCATCGTGAATCATTGGGCGTGGGCGTCACCGCCCGGGTGTCGCTGCCGTCGACGAGCGTGCGGGCACGGTCGGCGCCGATCAGCAGCGGAACACCTGGAGGGCCGTCGTTCTGCATTGTCTGAGCGCCCCGTGCGGCGCCTCGGGGGCATCGGCCGGCGGCGCGGGGCTGACGGTCGGAGCGTCGTCGAGCAGGGACGGGAGCAACTCCGGGCGCCGTTGGGGGACTTCGACCGACCGGATCCGGGTCGACCACAGCCCGGGTGCGCATGTGGGGAGTGTTGCGTCCTCGACGAGCTTCGCCTCCGCGACCACCCGCGGGGAGCCGTTCTCCCGGGTGAACGCGGACGCGGGCTGGGACAGCACCAGCAGGCTCACCATGGCGACGAGGGCCACGGCGACGGCGCCGAAAACCCTCGTGGCGAATGGCATTGCCTGTTCCTTTCCCCCGCTTTGGAGACTTCTTGGGAGTCTCATGAACCCTGACGACCTGCCGTGGCGGGAAGTTCCGGCATTCTGTTAACAAGGCGTAAAGCATTTCGGCGGATTGATTGGCGGTCTGCTGGAGGCAACTCCGAATGTGGGTGAATGGTGAATTGTTTGCGATGCGACCTTTCCGTGGGAAGGGGTCGACGGTGACGGGCGGACGAACGGGCGATTCGACGGCGGGGAGTCGGACGTGCCGACGCGCGCCGGCCCTCGGGGGAGGGCGCGGCCGGAGCGATCTGTCGGCTATCTGGTGATACCGCCCCTGAGCTGGGAATCCCCGCTGGCAGCCGACGTCACGGATCCCCTAGAGTCGGCGCGCCCGTCCCGGTCGGGGTGGGGGGCGTACCAGTGCGCGCGGTCGTGTCCGCGGCGAGATTCCGGGAGTTGACGAGCTGATGGTGTGTGTGGCGTGCGGGGCACGCCCCAGGGGGACGGACAGCGGGCGCTGCTTCGGCTGCGCGGAGGCGGCTCCCGGATGGGCGGCGGCACTGCGCCCGGCGAACGGCCTTGCCGCGGCGGTCTACGTCCTGCTGGGGTTGAACGCCGTCCTGGCGGCGGTGGTGGTCGCGGTCGACGTCCGGTCCGACCTGCTCCTGGGCAGCCTGGCGGACGGGTCGGGCGACGTCGGACTCGACGACTTCGACGCGGTGGTCTCCGTGGCGAACCCGTTGAACGAGGTGTTCCCCCTGGTGGTGCTGGCCACGGCTGTGGTGTTCATCGTCTGGTTCTACCGGATCCGTGAGAACGCCGACCTGCTGCTGCCGAGCGGGCACCGCTACGGACGCGGCTGGACCATCGGGGCCTGGTTCACCCCCGTCGTCCTGCTCTGGTTCCCCTGGCAGCTGATGGTGGACTGCTGGCGGGCGAGCGCGCCGCTGGACGCCGAGGGACGGCGAAGCATGCCGTCGGAGAAGGTGCTCACCCTGTGGTGGTCCACCTGGATCGGCTCGATCGTCGTCGGCCGGATCGCGGCCACCATGATGAAGTACGTCGACCTGACGGACCTCGACAGCGTGGAGAGCCTGCGCAACCCCATCCGGATCGAGGCCGCCGGATCGGCGCTGCGCCTGGTGGCGGCGGTGGCAGCGATCATGGTGGTCAACAGGCTGACCGCCATGCAGCAGGAGCGCCGGGCCGACATCAACCTGCTCGCGGCGAGGGCCGCTCAGGAAGCCCGGGTCCGGGCGGTGGTGTCGTCTCCTGCATCGGCGGCAGCACCCGCCGCCACGGCTACGGCTACCACTGCGTCGGCGTCGGCGTCGGCATCCGCGTCCGCGTCCACCGACGCGCCGCATGACGCCGCGCCGGAGGCCCGGCCTTCCGCCTGACGCGGGCGTACGGCCCGGCCGAGGAGCGAGTCCTCGGCCGGGCGCGCCGGCCGGGCCGCGCTCAGCGCCGGACGGCGAGTTCGGCCACCACGGCGCGGTGGTCGCTGCGGGGCAGGGCGTGCTCGGAGACATCCGGCACGGCGCCCGCGCCCGGGGCCCGGTTCCTCGGCGTCGTCGGCGGGGGCGGCTCACAGGACGCGGGCGAGGGCCCGGCAGGACCGGCGGGCAACGCGGCACCACAGCCGGGCGGTCCCGCCGAGGGCCCGGTACCACCCGATGCCGAACGGGAGGGCGATGGCGAACCAGGACGGCGGCGCCAGCTCGCCGGGCCGGCGGGCGCCCTCGCGCGCCCAGCGGCGGCACCGTTCGACACCCCGGCGGGTCCAGCCGGCGCAGCGGTCGGCGCGTTCGGACCAGCGGGTCGAGGCGCGCAGCAGCCCGGCGTGCCACTCGTCGCGGCGTCGGACGATCGCGGTGGCGGTTCGGCCGTGGCGGGCCATCGGACGGGTCCTTTCGTACCGGGTCAGCGTCGCGCCGGCGCCAGGCGTGCCGCGAGCCGCTCCGGGAGGGCATCCCGGTTGGCCGGGGTCAGCCGGAGGAGCTCGACGTCGGCGCGGCGCTTGAGGGCGTCGGTGAACGGGGCGTGCTGCGCCTGCACGGTGGCCACGACATCGGCATCGGCGGCGAACAGCTCCCGGACGGCGTCCTCGAACGGGCGGTACGCCAGCTCCATCCGCCCGAGCTCGTCGACCAGGACCAGCGTTCCCGCCGACCACACCAGGGACGGCAACGCCAGGCGTGCCATCACCTCCAGGTCGACGCCGTAGCGTCCGACCCGTGGCGGCCCAGGGAGGTCGACACGGGCGAGCACGGCACGCTCGCCCGCGAGCGTCTCCAGGGCGAACCCGATCCGGGCGCCGTCCAGCCGGATCTCCTCCGTGGTGAAGCCGGTGGTCTCCCGGGCGGGCACGAGGGCCGCGAGCCGTCGGATCGCGGTGGTCTTCCCGCTGCCGGGACGCCCCTCCAGCAGGATCCTGGTCGGCATCGCAGGCTCCGCAGTCGGACGGTCGGCCGGTGGGTGGGTGGTCCTGCCACCAGCCTGTGCCCCCGCGAGCGCGTGCCGCAACGCCGGCACCCCACGGACGGCTCACACGCCGGCGGGCTGCCGGGGCCAGCGGTTGTGCAGGTGGTCTATGACGAAGTCGTGCCCGTGGCGCCAGCCGTCCGAGGTCGGCTGGGCGTCGGCGAGGTGCGGGTGGTCCTCGGGCAGGTCGTGGTGGACGTGGCCGAGGCGGGCGGGGTCGCGGCGGGGCCAGATCGCGGTGGCGGCGAGGGTCGCGGCGAGCGCGATGGCGCCGAGGACGACGGCGGTGACCGGCAGTCCGGCGCCGGCGGCGAGCCAGCCGGCGAGGGGGTAGGTGAGCAGCCAGCAGCTGTGGGAGAGGGAGAACTGGGCGGCGAAGGCGGCGGGCAGGTCGGCGTCGGCGGCGGAGCGGCGGATGACCCGGCCGCCGGGGGTGAGGACGGCGGAGCACGCTGCGCCGATCGCCGCCCAGGCCGCCAGGAGCGCGACCCAGGTCCAGGTGCCGGCCGAGGCGGCGGTGACGGCCGCGACGGCGGCGAGGATCAGTGGCAGTGCGTAGGCGGTGGGGAGCATGACGGCGCGGTCGCCGATCCTTCGCAGCAGCCGGGGCAGGGCGAGGGCGGCGAGGATGGAGCCGACGCCGTACGCGCCGAGGGCGAGGGAGACGAACCCGGCGGCCTTGTGGAAGTGGCCCTGGACGACGACGACCGTGTTGACGAAGACGATGGCCCCGGCGGCGGCCACCGCGAGGTCGAGGGCGAGCAGGGCGCGCAGGCGCGGGGTGGCCCAGTAGAGGCGGGTGCCGAAGGCGGCCTTGCGGTAGACACCGCCGGTGCGCTCGACCGGTTTGGCCTTGGGCAGGACGGTGGAGACGACGAGCGCGGCGGAGGCGAGGAAGCCGATCGCGGTGCCGGTGAAGAGCCAGTGGTAGCTGACCACGGTCAGCAGCAGAGCGGCGAGTGCCGGGCTGAACAGGCTCTCCAGGTCGTAGGCGATGCGGGTCAGCGACAGCGCCTGGGTGTAGTCGCGCTCCTCGGGCAGCACCTCGGGGATGGTCGCGGTGAAGGTCGGGGTGAACGCCGCCGAGGCGGACTGCAGCAGGAGGATCAGGACGTATATCTGCCACACCTGGGTGACGAACGGCAGGGTGAGCGCGACCCCGGCCCGGGTGAGGTCCATCGCCACCATGACCGCCCGCCGGGGTATCCGGTCGGCGAACGCGCCGAGCACGGGGGCGATGCCGACATAGGCGACCATCTTGATCGCCAGCGCGGTGCCGAGGACGGCGGAGGCGTCGTCCCCGGCGATCCGGTACGCGAGCAGACTGAGCGCCACGGTCGCCAGGCCGGTGCCGAGCAGGGCGACGACCTGCGCGGTGAACAGGCGGCGGTAGGTGCGGTTGCGCAGTACGGCGAGCATGCGGGCGCGTCCTTGCATCCGGCGGCGTGAGCATGCTCAGACTAGCGACGTGTGCGCATATGCGCACACGTTCGCTGGATCGTGGCCGGATCCTGGTGCGGTGGGCCATCGGCCGGGGTCGGACCGCCGGCGTCGAGGGGGGTCAGGCGTGCCAGGGCTCGCCGGTGACGAGGTGGTCGGCGTGGTTGAGCGCCTCGGTGACCAGGCGGCGCAGGTGGCCGTCCCGCAGGGCGTACACCGCGTGCCGCCCCTCCCGCCGGGTGTCCACCAGTCCGGCCAGCCGCAGCTTCGCCAGGTGCTGGCTGACGGCGGGGCGGGCCGCGCCGCACGCGGCCGTCAGCGCCGTCACGTCGGCCTCGCCCTGGGCGAGCAGCCACAGCAGGTGCAGCCGCGTGGGGTCGGCCAGCAGGGCGAAGACCGTGGTGGCTACGGCGAGCCGGCTCTCGCTGGGGGCAAGCTGATGCCCGCCACTTGCAACTAGAACCTCTGCGCGTTCTGCCATGACGCCATCCTAGGCCCGGTGGGTGGCAGTTCTCGGCGCGTGCGCACATACGTACGCGACGCTAGGTTTGATGGTGCGCCCCGGGACGTCCCGATCCACCGGGAGGCAGCCATGGGCGGACACGGACACGGCCACGGCCACGGCCACGCGATCGACCCGGCCATGGAGACCGCCGCGGAGGGCATCCGCACCGTGTGGGTGTCGCTGGCGGTCCTCGGCGGGACCGCCCTGGTCCAGCTGCTGGTCGTGGCCCTCTCCGGCTCGATCGCCCTGCTCGGGGACAGCATCCACAACTTCGCCGACGCCCTGACCGCCGTCCCGCTGGGCGTCGCCTTCGTCCTCGGTCGCCGTCCCGCCTCCCGCCGCTACACGTACGGCTATGGCCGCGCGGAGGACCTGGCCGGCATCGCGATCGTGCTCACCATCGCGGCCTCCTCGGCCCTGGCCGGCTACGAAGCCGTCCAACGGCTGGTCGGCCCGCGCGAGATCACCCACCTGTGGGCGGTCGCCGGGGCAGCCGTGGTCGGCTTCCTCGGTAACGAGTGGGTCGCCCGGTACCGCGTCTCCACCGGCCGCCGGATCGGTTCCGCCGCCCTGGTCGCCGACGGCCTGCACGCCCGTACCGACGGCTTCACCTCACTCGCCGTCCTGCTCGGCGCCGGCGGGGCTGCCCTCGGCTGGCGACTGGCCGACCCGATCGTCGGCCTCCTCGTCACGGCCGCGATCCTGCTGGTGCTGCGCGACGCCGCCCGTGAGGTCTACGGGCGCCTCATGGACGCCGTCGACCCCGCTCTCCTCGACGCCGCCGAAGCCGGACTGCGCGGCGTCGACGGCGTCCTGGACGTCGGCCAGGTCCGCATGCGCTGGATCGGCCACCGGCTGCGGGCCGAGGCGGACGTGGTCGTGGACGACCTCCTCACCGTCGGCCAGGCCCACGCCGTCGCCGTCGATGCCGAACACGCCCTCGTCCACGCCGTCCCGCGGCTCACCGCGGCCACCGTCCACACCGATCCCGCCGCCCGCTCCGGCCGGTCTCACCACGTGGCCCGCACCGGGCACATGGGCGACACGGCCTGACGCGCCCGCCCCCTGCCCTGAGCGCCGTCCGCCGCGGCGCCGCCGGTCCCGGACCGGCCCCGTCCCGGTCCCGGACAGCGGTCGACCCCGCCGGCGCGCCTCCGGCGGGGTCGAGGGTCGGTACTGAGCGGTGGTCAGGCCGCGGTGGCGGCGGTCGGCTCCTTGGTCGTCACGGCCGCGGCCGTGACGGGGGCCGGTACCAGGAGCCGCTGGGCCAGCGCGCCGAAGAGCAGCCCGAAGGCCGTCCAGAGCGCGGCCTGGATCCCGATCGAGGCGAGTCGGAAGTCCCACAGCAGAGCCGCGGGGAAGGACTCCTTCACCGCGTCGCCGTTGTCGGGCAGGACGGCGAACAGCACGGCCATCACCGCGACGTAGCCCGCGCCCGCCGCGACGGTGGCGTTCCAGGTGCCCAGGCGCGGAGCGAGGCGCCGGCCGACGATCACGGCGGCGACGCCCAGCAGCACGCTGAGCGCGATCATGAGGAAGAACAGCGTGGTGCGCTGTCCGATGGTGTCCGGGTTGCCGACCGCCGGCGGGGTGGCCGGGTACTTGAGGAACGGCACGAGGTAGACGGTGGTGAAGGCGCCCGCCGCGACCAGCGCGGCGGTGGCCCGGGGGCTGAGCCGGCCGACCCGCCCGAGGGCGAAGCAGAACGCCAGCGAGCCGATGCCGCCGAGCGCCACGCCGTACACCAGGACGCCGGTGGCCAGGCCCGCGGTGGACTGGAGGGTCCGGCTGACCAGTTCCTCCTCCTCACCGCCGTTCTGGTCGGGGGAGGCTGCCTCCGCGGTGCCGTGGTCGTGGTCATGGTGGGCGGCGGGGGCCGAAGCGGAGTGCTCCAGCGCGATGCTGTCCGAGACCGGGCCCTCGCCGACGAGGTAGGCCACGGCGAAGGCCAGCAGACCGGCGATCAGGCCCGCGACCATGCCGCGGGCCAGCAGTCTTCTGACGGTCGCGGCCGGCATGGCGGCTGCGGGGGTGGTGGTGGAGTCGTTCATGGGTGCGTCGGCCCCGTTCAGTGGCAGGGGAAGCCGAGCAGGTGCCGGCCGTCGTGCACCCACTCGTGCACGGCCGCGCCGGAGAAGACCGAGGTGGCGCCCTGCTCGGCGCCGACGAAGTAGAGCAGGACCAGCATCAGCGTGCCGATGAAGGCCGCCCACGGCAGGATCGCGCGCAGCGGCAGCGAGGCCGGAGCGGACCCGGTGGCGGGCAGGCTGGGGGAGACGACGGACTGGGCCATGGTGGAACCTCCTGGGGGAAACACGCGTCCCGTACGGTGGAGCTCTGACGACGGCCATCGGGTCTGACTTGCCGACGTACCCGCCGCTGCGTGAGGCGGCCGACCGTCGGCATACAGTGGCGCGACCGTGCCGGATTCCCACCGGACTTCCGTCTCGCCGTCGTCTTCATTTGGTCGGGGAGACCGTAGCGCCGTCGGCGGATCCAGCCAAGGGCTCACACCGGCGCATCGGCTCGGCGCGCGGTGGAGCGGATGCGCCCTCCGGTGGCTTCGGGCGCGCAGGTCCGCGCGGGCACGGGGATGACAGGTGTACGAAGGGAACGCGTGTGACGGTTCGGGTGATCTTCATCTCTCCGGCGATCGGAGCCGCCCTGCGGCAGGCCCGGTTCGACGACGACGGCCCGCTGGACGAGAGCGGCCTGCGGTCCGCCCGCGCGGCCGCACCCGCGGTGCCCGCCGCGGACCGTCTCCTGGTCTCGCCGTCCACCCGCTGCCGCCAGAGCGCCGCCGCCCTCGGGCTCGCCGCTGCCGAGGACACCGCGGCCCTGCGCGGCTGCGCGATGGGCCGCTGGCGCGGCCGGCTCCTCGACGAGCTGTCCGCCGAGGAGCCCGAGGCGGTGCTGGCCTGGCTCACCGACCCGGCCGCCGCCCCGCACGACGGCGAATCCGTACGGCAGTTGTGCGCCCGGGTGGCGCGGTGGCTGGACGACACCAGCGAGTCGACGGGGCGTCTGATCGCCGTCGCCGAGCCGGATGTGATCCGCGCCGCCGCCCTCCACGCCCTCGGCGCCCCCGAACAGGCCTTCTGGCGCCTGGACGTACCGCCCCTCTCCACCGTCGAGCTGACCGGCCGCGCCGCCCGGTGGAACGTCCGCCTGGCGTCCCCCCTGGCCCGGCGGGCCGACGACTGATCCAACTGCGGCTGGTGGCCTCAGAGTTCGCGGATCTCGCGCCTGGTCAGCGCGTACCCGAACGCGGCGATCAGGCAGAGCCCGGTGGTCGCGAACACCCCCCGGCTCCCGAACGCGTCCACCGCCGCGCCGGCCGCGACGACCGAGATCGGGAAGACCCCCAGACCGCAGAAGGTGATGGCCGCCATGACCCGGGCCAGCAGTGCGGGCGGGGTGTTCTTCTGCACGCCGGTGACGACCAGGACGTTGGTCACCGTGCTGGCGCCGCCGGCCAGGGCGAGCAGCAGCACGGCGCCGACCAGGCCGGTGAACGGCACCAGGCCGATCGCCGCACCCATCACCAGTCCGGAGAGCATCGCCGTGCGGCCCCGCGCGCGCACCTCGGTGAGGCCGGCCGAGAACAGGCCGCCGACCAGCGCACCGCCGGTGAACGCGGCCAGCAGCAGGCCGAGCCCGACGGCACCGGCGGCGAAGCCGTCGGTGGCCAGGGTCGGCAGGGCGACCCGGGTGGCGCCGCCCACCGTCAGGTTCGCGATCACCGTCACCGTCAGCACCGCGCGCAGCAGCGGCGACTCCCGCAGCAGGGCGCGGAAGTTCCGTGGCACGGCGGCGCGTTCGGAGATCGGGCGGGGCGGTGTGATGGCGCTGCCGCGACCGATCAGCAGCAGCGTCGCCGCCGACACGGCGAAGGTCGCCGCGTCCAGGCCCAGTGCGGCGGCCGGATCCAGCCAGGCGACCAGCGGACCGGCCACCGCCGGACCGACCAGACCGGCACCGAAGGTGACCGTACTGTTCAGCGCGTTGCCCGCGTGCAGCTCCTCGGCGGGCAGCAGGGTCGGGGTGATCGCCCAGGCGGCGGGCAGGAACACCCCCGCGCCGAGGCCGACCAGCAGGGCGAGCCCGCCGATCAGCCAGAACGCCGCCGCCCCGCCGGCGGCGACCGCGCACAGCCCGGCGGTGGCGAGCAGCCGGCCGAGGTCGGCGGCCAGCATCACCCGCCAGGCGCCGAACCGGTCGGCGAGCATCCCGCCGAGCGGGGTGGCGGCCAGCCGTCCCGCGCCGTAGGCGGCGACCACCAGGCTCAACTGGCGGGCGCCGCCGGCGAGGGAGTAGACCAGCAGGGGCAGCGCGACCACCTGGAACGCGTTGCCGAACTCCGAGGTGGCCTGCCCGATCACCAGCAGCCGGTAGCCGCGCGAGCGCAGCGGCGCGACGCCGATCCGGGGGCGGAACCGCAGCAGCCCCGCCGCGCCGCCCGCCGTCGCGCCGCCCGTTCCCGCGTCGCCTGCCTTCGCGCCGCCAGCTCCCGCGCCGCCCGTTCCCGTGCTGCTAGCCATCGAGCGAGACCGGCAGCGACTCCAGGCCGCGCAGCATGATCGTGTTGCGCCAGGGCAGGGTCTCCTCCGCGGCGGCCAGCTCGATCCGCGTGAAGCGCTCCAGCAGGCCGGTCAGTGCCACCTCGCTCTCCAGCTTGCCGAGGAAGGAGCCGAGGCAGCGGTGCAGGCCCTGCCCGAAGGCCAGGTGGCCCGGATCGTTCCGCTCGAGGATCAGCCGATCGGGATCGGTGAAGCGGGCCGGGTCCCGGTTGGCCGCGCCGAGCGAGAGCAGCACCAGCTCGTCGGCCGGGATCTCCACGTCGTCGACCATCACATCGGCGTTGGTGAACCGCAGCGTGGCCATGCTCACCGGGGACTCGTAGCGCAGGAACTCGTCGATCGCGACCGGCATCGCCGCCGGGTTGGCGCGCAGCCAGGCGAGCTGGTCGGGGTGGTGGAGCAGCGCCAGGGTGGCGGTGCCGAGCAGGTTGACGGTGGTCTCGTGACCGCCGATGAGCAGCAGGAAGACCATCGAGAACACCTCCTGCTCGGTGAGCTCGCCGGCGTCCCGGGCCTGCACCAGGTCGGTCAGGATGTCCGCGCGCGGCGACGCCCGCCGGGCCTTCATCAACTCCCGCAGGTAGTCGTTCAGTTCGGTGGTGGCCTGGTCGAAGGTCATCTCCCCGCCCTGGGTGAGGATCGCCGTCGACCAGGTGCGGAAGGCCCGCATGTCCTCCGGGGGGAAGCCCAGCAGCTCGCAGATGATCATGATCGGCAGCGGGAAGGCGAAGTCCGTCACCAGGTCGGCGGTCTCCCGCCCGCGCAGCCCGTCCAGCAGACCGTCGGCGATGCGCTCGACCAGCGGGCGCATCAGATCGACCCGCCGGCGGGTGAAGACGCCCTGGATCAGCCGGCGCAATCGGGTGTGGTCCGGTGGGTCGCTGTTGAGCATGTGGACGACCTCCGAGCCGAGCGTCAGACCGGCACCCCGCCCGCTCGCGATGGCCTGGCTGCGGCGGACGTCCTGCCCGAACCGCGGGTCCATCAGCGCCGCCCGGACGTCCTGGTAGCGCGTCACCAGGTAGACCGGCAGACCCTCGCCGAACTCCACCACGGAGACCGCGCCGGCCTCGCGGATCCGGGCGAGCGTGGGGTAGGGGTCGCGGATGAAGGCGGACATCCGCGCGGCGGCGTCGTCGACCGCGGTGGTCATGGATCTCTCCTCGGGCTCGAAAACTCTCGTGACTGCGTGACTGCGCGGCTGGGCACAGCCGGCAGCTACACGGTCAGCGACGGGAAGGGCCAGCGGCGTACCCGCATCGGCAGGAACCACGCACGGCCGGCCTGTTCGGCGATCAGACCGGCCGCGGCGAAGTCCCGGTGGACGGCGTCCGGCAGCAGGCCGAGCTCGACGCCCTCGGCCAGCGCGTCCAGCTGGGCCAGGTGGTCCGGCTCGTCGATGGTGATCAGCTCCAGCATCCCGAACCGGCGGTCGCGCACCTCGACGAAGCCGGGGCCGCGCCGCAGGACGCACTTGCTCGGGAAGTACGTGGCGCGCCAGTCGGCGAGGACGTCCTGCGGGGTGCCGGTCAACCGCTCGGGCGGGTAGAGGTGGTGGAACCACCGCTGCGCCGCGCAGCCGTCCGTGCAGTCCGCCTCCCAGAGCACGGCCAGCCCCTGTCCGGTCGCCTCGCGCAGCAGCATCAGCGCCCGCGCGGAGGCGGCCGGCGCGTCCGCGCAGAGCCGCACCGGCTCGGTCAGCCGCAGGCAGCGGACCCCGGCGCGGTGCAGCTCGGTCACCTCGGCCTGCGCCGGGCCGGGCAGGGTGCGGCGACCGAGCGCGAAGCCGGGCAACTCCCGTACGGCGGGGTCGTAGTCGAGCCAGAGCTCGACCTCCGGGCCGGCCGCGCGCCAGGCGGCGGCATCGGTCCGTTCAGCCGGTCGTGACGGCATCGAGCACCTCCTCGGTGCGGGGGCGGACGGCGGCGGGGCCGTGCCGGTGCTGCATCCGCATCAGCACCTGGTTGTCGGACTCGACAGCGACCTGCAGGTAGCTGTCCCCGTCGTGGAACAGCAGGCCCAGCGCGGTGAAACGCTCCAGCACCGGCTCGACCACCGCCGCGCCGCCGGGGACCTTGGCGGCCAGTACGGCGGCCGAGCGGGGCTGGGCCAGCAGCCGGAAGACGGCGAGCTCCACCGGACCGGTCAGCTCGACCACCCGCCAGTCGTACCCGGGGCGGGTGTTGACGAGCACGATCCGCCCGTCCGCGTCCCGGTAGCTGAGCCGGCTGTCGGGGAACCGCGCGAGCCAGGTGTCCACCGCCGCGCTCAGCCGCTCCGCGAGGGCACCGCCGATCCCGCGCGGGGGCGCGGTGAACACGTAGGCCAGCTCGTTGAGTTCGCTTTCCGGCAGGCGGTAGGTCGCACGGTACTGGAAGGCCGGGCGGGTGATCGCGAAGCCCAGCTCGGGGCGGTCGAAGTACGGGCTGAACCGCTCGATCGCGATCCGCCCCGCTCCGGTCGGCGGGTCCAGGTGGTGCAGTACGGGCAGTTGGCGGATCACCGACTCGTAGTCGTCCGGCTGCTCGCCGGGGAAGCCGTAGAGGTAGTTCCAGGTCACCGAGACCCCGGCGCTCTGCGCGTCCCGCAGCGCGCGGACGTTCTGGCAGCCCGTCACCCCCTTGTCCATGATCCGCAGGACCCGGGTGCTCAGGTTCTCGATGCCGGGCTGCACCTGCGCCGCGCCGGAGTCGCCGAGGAGCTGGAACTGGTGGCGGCGCAGGTTGGCCTTGATCTCGAAGTGCAGCCGCAGATCGACCGGGAGTTCGGCGAGCGACTTCAGGACGGTGTCGAAGTAGCCCATGTCCAGGATGTTGTCGACCACGTAGACGTCCAGCAGCTGGTGGCGCTCGGCGAGCGTGAGCACCTCGGCGAGGAAGTCCGCCGGCGGCTTGGAGCGGAACTCCATCGAGGAGCCGTTGAGCCCGCAGAAGGTGCAGTGGTGCTTCTCGCCCCACCAGCAGCCCCGGGAGCCTTCGAGGACCAGCTTGGGATCGACCCAGCCGGACGCGACGGAGGCGTCGAGCCGCTCGTAGAAGCGGTCGTAGCGGGGCGTCAGGATCGCCGAGGGCGGCAGCGGACGCCGCGTCATCTCGTTCGCCGTCGACGTCCCGGAGTCGTCGCGCCAGCACAGCCCGGGGACGGCGGAGAGGTCGCCGCCTGCCAGGAGTGCCGGGAAGGCGGCCTCGCCCTCGCCGCGCACCACGTAGTCCAGGAAGGGGAAGTTGCGGTGCAGCGCGGCGCCCTGCGGACCGTCGCAGTTCGCGCCGCCGAACACGGTGCGCACCTGCGGGCACCGCTCCTTGAGCAGCCGCGCGGCGGCGAGGCTCGCGGTGTTCTGCTGGAAGGTGGTGGTGAAGCCGACCAGGTCCGGTGGGTCGGCGGCGAGTTCCTCGACCAGTCGGGCGATGAAGGCGGGGGCGATCGCGCGGGCGGCCCGGGTGAGTGCGATCTCCTGTTCGCTCGCGCCGTTGGCGGCGAGGTACTCGAAGTAGCTCGCGAAACCGGTCTCGCTGCTGTCGCTGTCGCTGTCGTCGCTGGGGCCGTCGTCGCCGTACAGCGCACCGGCGAAGGCCCAGTCACCCGCGCCCTGGAAGTAGGACTTCTCGGAGAAGTACTGGTAGTCGTCCGCACCGAAGCCGGCGGTCTCGGCCGCCCAGTCCACGAAGTCCAGGTTGGCGTACCGCACCTCGACCTGATGGCCGGCGCGGGCGGCGGCGGTGTGCAGGATCCCGAGCGCCAGCGACGGCACGTCGATCGCGCCCCAGGGCATGTGCAGCAGGACGATACGCATGGTGGCCGTTTCTGTCGTTCGCAGGCGGGTCGGCGAGTACCGCTCCGGGGCACCGCAGGGTGCCCCGGAGCGGCGGAGGATCACTTCTTGGACTCCGGCTTCGGCTTCGGCTGCCCCTTGAGGGCAGGCGCGACCGGCGCGGCCTTGGTGATGTCGAGCGCGAAGTTCTGGACCACGACGGCGCCCCGGTCACGCTCCGGGGTGCTGATCGGGTCGTTCTGAATGCTGCGTCGCTTCATGGCTGTTCACCTCCTTCCACCAACTCGGCGGGTACCCCGGGGCGATCGCCCCGAGGTGGTCGGGGGAGCGGTGCCGGCCAGGCGTGCCCGGCGAACCGGACCATCGCGGCCAGCACCGACCGGTGGTCGGCGGTCCGGCGGCTGTAGTGGCCGCCGTCCACCCAGAGCAGCTCGTGCGGCACCGACAGCCGGCGCAGGTCCGCGGCGTACCGGGCCACCTGGCCGGGCGGGCACCGTTCGTCGGTCCGCGAGGCGACGAGCAGGACGGGCGAGCGGACCTGGTGCACGTACGACCGCGGGTCGGCCGCACGGTAGCGCTCGGGCACCTCGTCCGGGGTCCCGCCGAAGAGCTGCCGGTCGAGCTCGCGCAGTGCGGGGGTGGTGGTGCGGTAGGCGTCGGGGTAGTCGGCGATCGGCTGAGCCGCCATGCCGAGTGACCACAACTCCGGCTGCGCGCCGATGGCCAGCAGGGTCAGGTAGCCGCCCCAGGAGAATCCGCACAGGCCGGTGCGCTCCGCGAGCGCCGTACCGTCGGCGACCAGCTCCGCGCGGACGGCGGCGAGGTCCTCGATCTGCGCCAGCCCGACCCGGTGGCCGTACTCGTGCTGCCAGCGGGCGCCGTAGCCGGTGGAGCCGCGGTAGTTGGTGCGCACCACCGCGTAGCCGTGGTCCACCAGGACGTTCACCCGGGGGTCGTAGGAGTCCCGGTCGTGGGTGGCGGGGCCGCCGTGCACCAGGAAGAGGGTCGGCCACGGGCCCTGCCCCGCCGGGGTGCTGACGAAGCTGTGGATCCGCCCGTACGGCCGGGGCGTCCGGCGTTGGCTGCGGGAGGTGTCGCCGCGGTCCGGCTGGAGGGGGTCCGGCTGGGGGTGGTCCGGGCCGGGGTGGTCCGCCGCCTCCGCGCCGGGGCGCAGGACCAGCGGGCGGGGCGGTGTCGACTCCCGGCTCCAGACGCAGTGCAGGGTGCCGTCCGGGGCGCAGGACAGGTCGTGGATGGTGCCGCCGGGTGTGCTGATCTCGCGGGCGGGCAGCTCGTGTTCGGCGCGTCCCGGGGCTGCCGGCTCGTGTTCGGTCGGCGGGTCGAGGTCGGCGAGGAGCAGCCGGCTCTGCCCGGCCCGCTCGTGCTGGATGAGCACCCCGCGCGGTCCCTGGTACCAGCCCGCCGATATCTGCGAGTCGAAGGACGGGCTCGGGTGCCTGCGCAGCCCCGCGCTCGCCCGCCAGGTGGCGAGGGTGTACCGCTCGTCCTCCTCGACCACCAGCAGCAGTTCCGGCTCGAGCGGCGCGAGCGGGTTGAACTCGATCGGCCAGAGCCGCAGTCGGCGGCCCCCGGCGAGCCGCAGTGGTCCGTCCGTCCGAGCATCCGCCCGGGTGTCTGCCTGAGGGTCCGTCGGCCACAGGACCACGGCGTCGTCCCCGTCGGGCTGCCCGCCGAGGGCGAGCAGCCGCCCGTCCGGCGACAGGTCGGCCAGGCTCAGGTACCCCGGCGCCGAGCCGATCAGCCGGGCCTCGCCCGCGGGCGGTCCGACGTAGCAGTGCGAGGCGCCCTCGACGCCGACCGCCACCGCCGCGAGCGCTCCCGTCCGGTCGAAGGCGACGCCGTACGCCCGCCCGGGCGGCACGCCGTGCAGCGCCGCGGAGGCCGTCCCGCCGGTGAACGGCTCGCGCTGCCACCGCCCTTCGCCGGCACCGTCGGCGTCGAACCACCAGATGGCCTCGCCGTCCGGCTCGATCTCGCTCAGGTGGACGCCCCCCGACCGGTCGGTGACCACCCGGCGCCGGCCCGTCCGCAGATCCCAGGCCACGGCCTGCCAGCGCTCGTCGACGAGCCGGGTCTCGACCGCGCGGTCGCCCGCCAGCGCGGCGAAGCCGGGGGACTGGAACGCCTGCGTCACGGGTCCTGCCCTTCCGGCTCGATGGTGGGAACGGGCTGCGCTGAACGTCCGCCGACCACCGGACCGGTGTGAAGGTCCAGTGAACCGGCGTGAAGAAAAGGTCACTTGTGGAGGGCTGCGGCCACTCTAGGGGGGTGCTGTTGACGGCGAACAGATGTTTCGCACGGTTGGCCGAAAGGCGGCTGGGGTGAAGCGGAACAGTTCCTGTCACACCGTCAGGCGGCCGCCGACTTCCGGCGATTCCGGCGATTCCTCACCGAACCGGACCGTCCGCGGGTGTGCGGGATCCTGCGGAAAGTGGCCGTGTGCACCTTGTGCGATCATCAGCCGAACACTCCTCCTGATCTTCATGAGATCTCGCCGAACGAAGGAGAACTCCTTGGCAGCGACGTCTTCCGGCCGCCGAATCGAGATCGCCTGGCCCGACATCGGCATGACCGTGACCGCGGAACTCGACGCCCGCAACCCGGCTCTGGCCGATGCGCTGTGGGAGGCGCTGCCCTACCGCAGCCTGCAAGGACACGCCCTGGTCGCCGGAGCGCACCTCTACCACGTGGCGCCGATTCCCTCGCTGCTCCACCTGCCCGCCGACCACCGGATCGCCGACCGGCGCGAAGCGCCGGACGGGACGGTGTTCTGTTCCGCGCTCCAGCACCTGGGCATCAAGTACGGCACGCTCACCGAACCGATGGCGGCCTCTCCGGTCGGTCGGATCCTCGAGCAGGACATGCCCGCCCTGGCGGAGGTCGGCAGCGCGATCTGGGACGCGGTCTACACGACGAAGAAGCCGATCACGGCCGAGGTCCGGAGGAAGGGCGAGCCGGGCGGCCACCGCATCCCGCGCCTGCGCGCCTCCGACCGGGACGCTGACGCCCTGATCGCCGACATCCACGCCGAGACCGAGAGGACCTGGCTGACGGAACCGGCCGAACTCGGCGGGATCCACCGCGGATCCATCCCCTCCGGAGCCGGCACCTTCGAGACCGTCCTGCCCACGCTGCTGTTCGTCAACGGCGAGCTCCGCCCCCTCGGCTACGCCTCCTACGGCGGCCTCGTGCGCGCGGCGGCCGAAGGCATGCCGATCGGAGCCCTGCGGCACATGGCGCGCCTGCTCGTCAGCGCCCCCGCGGAATTCCTGGGCTACTGCGGCCTGGAGAAGCTCTGGCACTTCACCCGCAGCTTCCTGGCCCAGCTCGACGCACTGGACCGCGCGGACTTCCTGGCCGTCACCAGCCAGCTGGCCCTCTACATCAACGGCCTCGGCGGCTGGAACCTCCACCTGTACCCGTGGGCGACCGGCGACCACCTGCGCCGACAGCCGACCGGTCCGAGGGGAGAACAGGCATGAGCACACTGCCCGCGCGCGCCGGCACGGTCGTCATCGGCGGAGGACTGATCGGGACCTCGATCGCCTGCCACCTCGCCGAGACCGGCGAGAGCACCGTGCTCCTCGAACGGTCCGCCCTCGGATCCGGCTCCTCCGCGTCCACCGCGCACGTCGCCCGCACCTACTTCCCCGGCGATCCCCGCACCGGCTCCCTGGCCGTGCGCAGCGTGCGCGCCTACCAGGACTTCACCGCCCGTACTGCGACCGACCTCGGACTGCGCCGCGTCGGGTTCCTGGTGCTGTTCGACGCGGCCGAGCAGGTGCAGGAGTTCAGGGACGACCACGCCGCACAGCGGGCGGCCGGGGTGGACGTCTCCCTGCTCACCCCGGCCGAAGCCCGGGCGCTCAGTCCGCTGATCGACCAGCGGTCCGTCGTGGCCGCCGCATGGTCGCCGGAAGCCTACGACTGCGACCCGGCCGCGGTCGTACGCGGCTACGCCGCGGCAGCCCGGGCCGCGGGAGCGCACCTGGCCACCCACACCCCCGTCACCGCCATCGGCACCGCCGGGCGGGTCAGCACGCCCGCGGGCGACGTCCTGGCCGACACCGTCGTGTGCGCCGCGGGGCCGTGGTCGCGTGAGGTGGCCGCCATGGCCGACGTCGACCTGCCGGTCAGCACCTATCCGGTGGAACTCCTGCTCACCGGTGTGCCCGCCACGCAGCTCGGCACCCTCCCGATGACCCTCCACGCCACCACGGGCCTGCGGATCCGGACCTGGCAGGACCGTGTGCTCGTCGGCATGGGAGGCCCCAAGCGCGGCGAAGGCCGGACCGGGTGGCTCGCCCGCGTCGCCCGGCAGCTCGGCACCCTCTACCCCGCGCTGGACGGCATCGGCCTGCACCGGGGCTGGAGCGGAGCCTTCGACGCCACCCCCGGCAACACCGCCCTCATCGGCGCCCACCCCGACCGCCCGTTCCTGTGGGCGGCCGGGTTCTCCGGGCAGGGCCTGTGCCAGGCCCCCGCGGTCGGTGAGACCGTCCGCGACCTGCTCGTCGACGGCCGGGCGCGGCAGGGCGGTTCCGCTCGTCGAAGGCGGGCATGAGGGTCCGGAACCGAACCACACGGTCCACGTCGGGCGGGATGCCGCCGCTGCCGGCCGCTGCCGGCCGCTACCGGCCGGGGGCGGTCGTCGGGGGAGTGTCCAGCACCCGGAAGGCGATGCCCGCCGCGACCAGCCGGTCGATCAGCGGTCGGCCCATCGCCACCGCCGTGGTCAGCTGGCCCGACACGGGCGGCAGGTCGTCGTACGCCAGGCAGAGCGCCGACTCGGCCAGCATCTTCGCGGTCTCCTGGTAGCCGGGATCGCCGCCGGACACCTCGGTGAGGACCGTCCGCCCGCCCTGCGCCCGCGCCACGAAGCGGACGGCGAACCAGGACCGCGCCCGCTGCTCCGCGCTCGGCCCGTCGCCGGGCTTGCGCAGCCGCCCCAGGGCCCGGCGCAGCAGCGGCAGTTGGGCGGCGAGGGCGAGCGCCGCCACGGCGGCGACACCGCCGACGGCGATCGGCAGCCGCCGCACCGCCGCGTAGTGCGCGTAGCCGAAGTCCGGGCCGTACTCGTCCAGGGCGGCGGCCGAGCGGGAGACCACCTGAGGGTCGATCGAGGGCATCGGCACCGCCCAGGCCCTGGCCGCCCGCGATCGGTGCGGTCGGCCGACCGGGGTGCGGACCAGCCGTCCCTTCGGCCGGGGCTCCACCGCGCGGCGGGCCCGGGCGGCCCGAGCCATCGCCCGCGGTCGGGAGAAGGCCGTCATCGCCGAGGCGAAGGTGCCGCCGGAGACGGTGCCGCCGGCGCGGACGAAGCCCTGGACCGAGACGCGCCCGGCCGGTCCGCCGCGGCGCACCAGCTCCTCGACGGTGAACAGCACGCCGAGGTCGTGCGGCACCGAGTCGAAGCCGCAGGCGTGCACCAGCCGAGCGCCGGTGGCCACCGCCCGCTCGTGGTGCCGCAGGTACATCCGGTCGACGAACTCCGGCTCGCCGGTGAGGTCCACGTAGTCGGTGCCGCTGTCCGCGCAGGCCGCGACCAGCGGCTCGCCGTGCCGCAGGTACGGCCCGACGGTGGAGATCACCACCCTGGCCGAGCCGGCCACGGCGCGCAGCGCCTCGCCGTCCGCGGCGTCCGCGACCAGCAGCGGGAGCTCGGCGCAGCGCGGGTCGATCCGCGCCAGCCGCGTCCGGACGGCGGCGAGCCTGCGTTCGTCCCGCCCGGCAAGTGCCCAGCGGCAGCCCTCCGGCGCGGCCCGGGCCAGGTACTCGGCGGTGAGCCCGCCGGTGAACCCGGTGGCACCGAACAGGACGAGGTCGTATGGGCGGGGCTCGGCCATCAACATTCCCTACTCGCGGGTAATCGACTGCGCCACGCTAGGAGCCCGCCGTGGCACTGTCAACGGCTCTCCCGGGCTCAGAGCACGTCCGCCAGGAACTGCCGCAGCCGTGGGCTCCGCGGTGCGTCGAAGACCGCCCCGGGCGAGCCGGACTCGACCACCACTCCGCCGTCCATGAAGGCCACGGTGTCGGACACCGAGCGGGCGAAGCCCATCTCGTGCGTGACGACCACCATGGTCATGCCGTCGCGGCCGAGGTCGGCCATCAGCGACAGCACGCCCTTGACGAGTTCCGGGTCCAGCGCGGACGTCGCCTCGTCGAAGAGCATCACCCGGGGCGCCATGACCAGGGCACGGGCGATCGCCACGCGCTGCTGCTGTCCGCCGGACAGCAGTGCGGGGCGTACGTCGGCCTTGTGCCGCAGCCCGACGAGGTCGAGCCGGTGGAGGGCGGTCTCGGTCGCCTCCTCGCGGGAGAGGCCCCGGAGCTTGCGGAGCGGAAGCGTGAGGTTGCGCAGGACGCTCATGTGCGGGAAGAGGTTGAACTGCTGGAACACCATGCCGACCTGTCGGCGCAGCTGGTCTGGATCGCGTCGCAGGACGCTCTCCCCGTCCAGCAGGATGTCGCCGCGATCGGGCTCCAGCAGCCGGTTGATCGTGCGCAGCAGCGTGGACTTGCCGGACCCGGATGGACCGATCACGGAGAGCGTGTGTCCCTCGGGCACGTCGAGGTCCACCCCGCGCAGGATCGGGGTGCCGCCCAGGGACAGGTGGAGGTCACGGGTCGCCAGGCTGACCGGGGCGAAGGGTGCGCCGGTGCGCAGGCCGGTCGCCGGGGCGGCGTCGGTGGGGCGGTGGTCAGACACGCGCCGCTCCTTCGGTTGCGGGGGCGGATCCGGGCGCGGGCAGCGAGGTCGTGGTGGTCCGGTCGCCGTCTCCGTCCCTGCCGGCGCTCCGGCGCCCGTGGCGCAGCCGCCGGTCGATCACGTTGACCAGGTGCGTCAGCGGCACGGTGAGCAGGAGGTAGAACAGGCCGGCGAGCACCAGCGCGGACTCGTTGCCGGTGGTGGCGGCGGAGTCCTGTCCGATCCGGAACAGGTCGCGCTGATCGGCGGTCAGCCCGAGGAAGTAGATCAGGCTGGAGTCCTTGATCAGTGCGATGAGTTGGTTCACCCACGCAGGGAGGACCCGCCGGACGCCGAGCGGAAGGATGACCAGCCGCATCGCTGCGGCGTACGAGAAGCCGAGCGCGCGCGCCGCCTCGAGCTGGCCCGCCTCCACGCTCTGGATCCCGGCGCGGAAGATCTCGCCGAAGTAGGCGGCGGCGATCAGGGAGAGCGCGAGGATCCCCAGCGGGTAGGGGTCGGGGCCCCAGATCTGCATCCCCTGTGGCGCCAGCCCGACACCGATCAGCAGGATGGTGACCGCGGCCGGGAGGCCGCGGAACACGTCGGTGTAGACCCGGGCCGGCCAGCGCAGCCAGCGCGTCCGGGCGATGCCGGCCACGGCCAGGAGCAGGCCCAGGACCGTGCCGATGACCGCCGAAGTCGTCGCGAGGATCAGCGTGTTGGGCACGCCGGTGGTGAACAGGTCGGAGATCGCGGAGCGCATCGATCCCCAGTCGAAGAACGTTTCCGCCAGCGTGCCCAGCTGGTCCACGTCGGCCTCCTTGTCGTCCGTTCCGGTGGCGGGTCGTGGGTCAGGGCGTCGCGGGCGCGGCGGTCGGCGTACCCGTGGTCGGGGCAGCTGCCTTCACGGGCGGGTAACCGGCCGAGCCGCTGCCGGGCTTGAAGCCGTCCGGCACCGGTCGGCCCGGGTAGTACTGCTCCTGGAGGCGGGTCCACGTGCCGTCCGCGATCACTTCGTCAAGGGCCTTGTTCAGCGCGGCGAGCAGCTGCGGATGGTCCTGGGCGACGGCGAAGGCGGTCGGTGCGGGGCTGAGCTGCTTCTGGACGAGGACCACCTTGCCGCCGCTGTCCTGGGCGCTCTTCTCGCCGATCTCCGCAGGCGAGATCCAGGCCTCCGCGGTCCCGGCCTTGAGCTGGTTCAACGCGCCGTTGTAGTCGGGTACGCGCACCGGGTTGAGGCCGTTCTTGGTGGCGTAGTCGTCCTGGACGGTCCCCTGGACGACCACGACGCGCTTGCCGGTGAGCTGGTCGAAGCCGCTGATCGGCGAACCGGCGGGGACGTCCAGCCCGAAGTAGCCGAAGTCGTAGCCGTCGGTGAAGGCCACCGTCTTCTTCCGGGCTTCGGTGACGGTGATGGACGAACTCCCCACGTCGAACTTGTGGTTGGCGACCTGCGACAGCAGGGACGAGAAGTCCGTAGCGGCGAACTCCACCTTGAGCCCGGTCTTGGCGGCGACGGCGGCGAACAGGTCGTTGTCGAAGCCGGTGAACTTGCCGTCCTTGAGGTACACGTTCGGCGGCGCGTCCGAGAGGGTGCCGACGCGTATCGTCCCCGGAACGGACAGCCCGTACGGATCGTCCGCGGACTTGGCCGCCGAGGAGCCGCCGCCGCAGGCGGTGAGCGAGGCGAGGGAGACGACGGCAGCGAGTGCGGTGAGGAGAACCCGGCGCGGGCCCATGGAGGCTCCAGACATGGTGACGGTGAGGGAGCGCGCGGCCGACCCGCCCAGGACACACGGGGACCGGGTACCGGGGCACGGCGGACGGCAGCGCACAGCCGCACGGATCGGTGCGGCAACGCAAGGGGGGAAGGCGGAACAGCCAGAAAACGGAAGGAGGCAAACGCCCGGCGTCAGAGCCGAAGAAGGGCGCGCGTCAGCAGCTGGGGCGACAGCTCATCGCCGTCACACGGCGCAGGTCGACATGCCTGCGCGAAACGAGGTAACCAGCCATGCGGGCACTATGCGTGGTGATCGTCGGCGGAGTCAAATCGTCCACCGGACGGAGCGGATCCACGGCCGACGGAAGCCGCCGTCCCGCTGCGCGGCTCCGTCCCCGCCGTCATCACCCTGGACGGCAAGTACCTGCCCACCAAGCCGTTCTGACAGCCGGACGGGGCGGGGGAACCGTGTGGATCCCCCGCCCCCGTTCAGCCGTCGAGTCAGGCGCTGTAGACGCCGACCTCGTGCAGCGAGTAGCCCCACTGGGTGCCGCGCTGGGTGCCGTGGACGCGGAGGTAGCGGGCCGGGACGCCGGGAAAGCGTGCGGTGTCGAGGCCGCCGTCCCCGGTGGTGGTGGACCACACCGACCGCCAGCTGCTCCCGTCGGTGGAGACCTCGATCCGGTACGCCCGTCCGTAGGCGCGTTCCCAGTCCAGGGTGACGCGCCCGACCAGGGCGGTGGAGCCGAGGTCGACCTGGAGCCACTGGTCGTCGCTCCACTCGCTGGCCCAGCGGGTCGACGGGTCGCCGTCGACCGCCCGGCCGGGGGCGTAGCTGACGAACGGGTTCCACCACTCGGTGGTGCTGGCCGTGGCCGGGCGGCCCGCGGCCAGGTCGACCGTGGACCGGTGCTGCTCCGAGGCCCCCCAGGTGGTGAGGTAGGACTCGGCGCCGCGGAAGAGGTCGTCCACCACGCCCTGGCCGCCGACCTGCCGGATGTCCTCGATCCAGTCCGGTACCAGGCCGTAGTGCGCGGCGCCGTCCGTGTTGATGTCCCAGGTGCGCGAGCCGGTGGTCTGGCGGTCGACGAGGGAGCCGCCGTCCTGGCTGCGGAACGGGTAGCGCACCGGGTTGGGGGTGTTCGCCCCGCGCGGTCCGGGCCATCCGCCGACGCCGTTCATGTCGGTGCCGTAGCCGTATCCCACGTGGTACTTGTCGCGCAGCGCGTCGGTGCGCTTGGCCTCCGCGCTGAACCCCTCGGCGCCGTTCATGTACTGGGCGACGAAACCGCCGAGCTTGTAGACCCGCTCGATCCAGTCGAGGTCCATCCAGCTGTGCGAGGACAGCACGCCCGGATAGGACTCGGACTCCAGGATGTCGAAGGAGCGCCCGGCCGCTTTGACGCTCATGTGGTCGACCTCGAGCATCATCTTGCGCTTCATCAGCCCGCGCACCGCGTACTCGCCGAGGTCGGTCAGCCCGCGGCTGTTGCACTGCGCGTCGCCGGCGTAGGCCGGCACCGCCACTCCCGCCGGGAGCTGCTGCTGCGCGGCGGGCGCCGGGGCGAGCCCGATCGGGTTGTCGTGCTGCGGCCCGGCGCACTTCTCGGTCTTCCAGAAGGTGCCGGTCGAGAGGAACTGGCCGACGTTGATCGCCGTGCCGAGCGCGCCCTCGTCGAAGCGCACCCCGCAGAGCGCGTTGTCGAACTTGTGGCAGAGGAACATGCTGCGCACGCCCAGCCCGTACAGCTCGTCCAGGCCGCGGTCGATGTCGGCCTTGCCGCACTGGGGGACGTCGAGGATCTGCTTGCAGCCGAACGGCTCGGAGGTCTCCACGCCGAGGACGACGGCCAGCTTGCCCTGCTCGACCACCTGGCGGGCCTGGGCGCTGTCGGTGACGATCCGGAACCAGCCCTTGCCCGGCCCGCCGTACATCGTGTCGACGTAGGCCTGCAGCTCGTAGGTCTTCTGCGCCTGGAGGCGGATGGAGGTCATCTCGTCGCAGCTGCGGTCCTTGAAGAAGTAGACCGAGCAGATCACCCCGTTGGTGACCAGGTCGTTGACCAGGACCCGCTGGCCGCCGCGCCAGGCCCGTTCGATCCAGGCGTAGTAGTTCTGCTGGTGGGTGAGCGAGTCGTGGGCCGGCCAGTCCTTGAAGGTCGGCCAGCCGACCGGGTCGTGCTTGCCGTCGCCGCCCTTGGTGATGAAGTCGAAGATGGCGAGCGAGCCGTCGGGGTAGTGCTCGGGGCAGTCCTTCAGCGCGTCCGCGACCCCGGCTTCGGAGAAGGCCTTGCCGCAGATGAGCCGTCCGCCGAACGCCTCGTTGGCCATGATGTGGTCGTGCGCGTCG
This sequence comes from Kitasatospora sp. NPDC023120, assembly GCF_055560835.1. NCBI lineage: Bacteria > Bacillati > Actinomycetota > Actinomycetes > Kitasatosporales > Streptomycetaceae > Kitasatospora > Kitasatospora sp. NPDC023120. The sequence goes on from NZ_JBVHHY010000025.1 coordinate 96,150, forward strand.
ACGAAGCCCCGGACCTTCCCCTGGGCGTCGGTCCCGCGGAACGGCTCACCCGTGACGCCGATCTGCGAGTCGGGCGCCGGCCGGGCGGTCGGATTCCACCAGCCCGGCTCGCCCGGCGCCGCGGGCGCCGCAGCGGCGAACAGCATGGCGGCCAGGGTGAGGAGCGCGGCCAGGAGCGTGACGAATCCGCGTCTGCGGTGGGGGAGTCGGTGCATGGTCACCACCCGTGTCCGAGGTGAGGGGGTGGCGCGGCCGGGCAGCGGGCACCGTCCGGGGCGCGCGGACCGACCCGTCCGGGCCGGCTGTCATGCACCGCGCACTCGGTGTGACGAGAATCGCCACTGTTGGACTGGGAGTCAATAGCTGTGCGCGGACTCGGGCGCCGACGGTCCGTTCCGGACGGGTCGGATCCCGCGGTGCCCGGCCTCCGCGCGTGCCGGCCGGGCTGCTCGACGCGCCGATGTCGGCCGCCTCTGGCAGGCTGATGGGGCGGTGCCGAGCGGCACCGCCGCGCGCGAGGAGGTCCGTACGGATGTCTGAGCGGAACCCGGGGCGGAAGCCGGGCCCGGACGAGCGTCGGGCCCACACCGCGGCGATGCGGGCGGAGGCGGCCCGCCGGGAGCGGCGCCGGCGGCTGCTGGTGCGCGGCGCGATCGGCCTGGTCGCGCTGGCGGTGGTCGGGGGGATCGCCACCGTGATCGCGACGAACCAGGGCTCGCCCGGTTCCTCCCACGGCATCCCGGCGATGCCACGGACCACGGCCGAGGGCCGCACCACCCCGCCGCCGTGGGACGCGCCGAGCGACGTCGCGGCCGCCGTGGCGGCGGCCGGGCTGCCGATGCTCGGCACGGAGGGCACGGCGCTGCACATCCACACCCACCTGGACGTCCTGGCGGACGGCAAGCCCGTCGTGGTGCCCGCGCTGATCGGCGTGGACGAGAGCGCGCAGAAGATCAGCCCGCTGCACAGCCACGACACCAGCGGCATCATCCACGTCGAGTCGCCGGTGCACGCCGACTTCAGCCTCGGGCAGTTCCTCACCGAATGGCAGGTCTCCGCCTCCGCCGACCACCTCGGCGGCCTGAAGACCGACGACACCCACACGCTGAAGACGTACCTCAACGGCAAGCAGGTCGACGGCGACCCGGCCGCGATCCTGCTGCACGACCACGACGAGATCGCCCTGGTCTACGGGACCGCCGCCGAGAACGCCGCCGTTTCGGTGCCGAGCAGCTACACCTGGCCGAGCGGACTGTAGCGCGGTCCGGCGCGCACCCGCCGCGAAGTCGCCGAGGAGACGGGAACGGTCATGGCGTACGAGCCCGAGAGCCCCTTCCGGTCGCCCATCGTGGGCGACCTCAACATGCCCCCGTCCGACCAGCCCCCGTCCGACCAGCCCCCGTCCGACCAGCCCCCGTCCGGCCCGTCCCGGCCCGGGATCGCGCTCCGGGCGGCCGAGACGGCCGACGCGGACCGGCAGGTGCCGATGCTGATCGAGCTGAACCTGCGCTACCCCGGCGGGCTGGAGGTGGTCCGCGACGAGTTCTACGCGCTGTGGGGGCGCTACGCGGGACGGTCCGGCGGGTGGTGGCCGGAGGAGGTCACCTCGGGGAGCCACGTGCAGCCCGAGGTGCCGCAGGGGCTCGCACTGGTCGCACCGAAGCTGTACCAGACCGTCCTCTCCCGCGAGGACCTCCGCGAGCTGGTGGAGGACGACCGCCGGTCCGCCGCCCGGAGCGGGCGGCCGCCGACCGTCTTCCGGGTGTGGCCGGACTACCCGCTGCACCCGCAGATCGACCGCTCGGCACCCACCGTGAAGGCCAACGCCGCCTGGCGCGCCTACGACGCGCGCGGCAGCGGGATCGTGTGGGCGGTCATCGACAGCGGCATCGACGCGACCCACCCGCACTTCTCCGGGCTGGAGCTCGCCGCCGAGGGCCGGGGCGAGGAGCTGCCGCAGGGGCGGACCAGCCGGCTGCACCGCGACTTCAGCTTCCTGGTGAACCCGGACGACCCCGCGGCGCAGCCGCCCGCCGGGGCGGCGGACCGGAACCCGGCGTCGCCGCTCGTCGACGACAGCGGGCACGGCACGCACGTCGCCGGCATCATCGCGGGTTGCACCCCGGACGGTATGACGCCGCGGGTGGCGACGCCGGACGAGCCCGGGGACGGCGGATTCGTCGCCAGGGCGGGCGCGGACCGGCTGTCCGGGATGGCGCCCGCCTGCGAGCTGGTGAGCATCAAGGTCATGCGGCTCAGCCGCCAGGGCACCTACGTGACCTCCTCCAGCGCGGTCATCCGCGCGCTGACCTATCTGCGGACCGAGGTCAACGTGGATCCGGCGGTGCTGCGCGTGCACGGCGTCAACATGAGCCTCGGCTGCGAGTGGAGGCCCGACCAGTACGCCGCGGGCCAGTCGCCGCTCTGCCAGGCCGTGGGCCAAGTGGTCGCCTCCGGCGTGGTCGTGGTGGTCTCCGCCGGCAACTTCGGTGCCCGCAGCGCGCCCCGGGACACCGCCAGCACCTCCGCCATCATGGGCTCGATCACCGAACCGGCACACAGCGAGGACTGCATCGCGGTCGGCTCCACCCACCGGGACGCGCCGCACGCGTTCGGCGTCACCTGGACCTCGGGAAAGGGCCCGACGCTCGACGGGCGGATGAAACCCGACGTCGTGGCGCCCGGCGAGTGGATCGCCTCGGCGGCCAGCGGCAACGTCCGGGCCACCGCCGGGCTGACTCCGGCCCCGGGGGACCCGCTGCCGGAGAGCCTGCTGACGTACGCCGAGCAGTCCGGCACCTCGATGGCGGCGCCGCACGTCTCCGGCGTGATCGCCGCCTTCCTCTCCGCCCGCCCGGAGTTCATCGGCCGACCCCGGCAGGTCAAGACCCTGCTGACCGCCTCTGCCACCGACCTCGGCCGGGAGCGGTACGCGCAGGGGGCGGGCCTGGTGGACCTGATGCGGATGCTGGCGAACGTCTGAGGGGCTGCCGGACTGCCGGACTGCCGGACGACCCGATTGGCGGACCGACGAACCGACGAACGGACGGCCACCCGAAAGGTCAAGTGCGATGAGGCGACTGCCGACCAACGAGCCCGTGTGGGACCTCACCTTCGACGAGAAGGGGGTGCTGACCGCACCGGCGGCGAACGACTTCCTCGACGAGGTGACGGCCGAGGGGGTGCAGGACCTGTTCGTGTTCAGCCACGGCTGGGGCACGGCCGACCAGGCCGCCCGCGAGCTCTACGACACGATGTTCCCGCTGATCCGGGAGGCCGGGAGCGCGGCGGCGAACCTCGGCACGGTGGGGTTCGCCGGGGTCTACTGGCCCTCGCTCTGGTTCCCGCCCACCCCGGCGACCCCGCCGCCGGCGGCAGCCGCGCCGCAGGCGGGGGATGGTGCGGTGGTGGACCTCAGCGCCGGAACGGCGGCCGTCTCCGGGGCGGACATCGCCGCGTCGCTCGGCAAGGGCTTCGCCGACCCGGCGCAGCAGCGGACGGTGGCGGAGCTCGGTCGGCTCATCGACGAGGGGGAGGCGGCGGTCGGCGCGGGCGAGACCGATCCGGACAAGGAGCAACGCCTGCTGCGGATCCACGAGTTGATGCAGTCCCTGGTGCCGCCGCCCGCGCCCGGCGGCGAGTTCGAGGACTCGGGCGAGACCGCGCTGCTGCTGGCCGCCGATCCCAGGACGGCGTACCAGGCCGCCGCCGAGGCCTTCGGCAGCGTGCCGCCCGGCTCCTCCGCACAGGGCATCGGCGACTGGTTCCGGAACGCCGTGAACGGAGCGAAGGACGCGTTGCGGGTGCTCTCCTTCTCGATCATGAAGGCTCGGGCCGGCGACATCGGCCGGGACGGCCTGGGGCCGCTGCTCGCCACCCTGCACGGCCGCGCGCCCGGTCTGCGGGTGCACCTGCTCGGCCACAGCTTCGGTGCCCGGCTGGTCTCCTTCGCCCTGGCCGGCGTCGGCACGCCCGCCGACAGCCCGGTCACCTCGCTGCTGCTGATCCAGGGGGCGTTCTCGCACTGGTCCTTCGCCCACGCCCAGGACAACCCCTTCGGCAGCGCGGGTGCGCTGAACACCTTCGTGGACCGGGTGCGCGGCCCGCTCGTCTCCACCCACAGTGTCCACGACTGGGCGGTCGGCGTGTGGTACCCGAAGGCCTCGTTCCTCGCCCGCCAGGACTCCGAGGCTGACGCCGCCGGACGCTGGGACGGCATGGGCGCGGACGGGTACCAGGCCGTGGCACCGGCCGAGGACCGGGTGATGCCGGCCGACGGCGGCACCGACTACGCCTTCGCACCCGGCACCTTCTACCGGGTCAACGCCGCCGCCGTCATCAACCACGTGGACGGCGAGCCGTTCTCGGGCGCGCACTCCGACATCCGCAAGCCCCAGGTCGCCGCGCTCGCGGCAGCCGCCGCCGCGGCACACGCGTAGCCGGGGCGGCGGCGGCTCGACCGACCGTCGGCCGACAGGGGGTGATCGCGCGGTCGGCGTGCGGAGCTCAGGAGGTCACGACGTTGAACGCCTCGTAGATCCTGGGCTCGCTCTCGGGCATCCCGGCCTCCCGCATCAGCGGCGCGAGCTTCTCCACGAACCGGCGGAACGCGTCCTCGGACTCCCAGACGTCCGTCACGTGCCAGCCGCCCGGGGTGGGGCCGGCGCAGTGGGAGATCAGGCCGGGGACCGGCCAGTCCGCGGGCGACTTCACGCCGCCGCGCCCCCCGGTCATCCTGTCGGTGACCGCCTCGTACTGGGCCTGGGTACCGCCCGGGATGTCGAACACCACGATGATGGCCATGCTGGACCTCGCTTCCGATGGACCGACGTTGGTCGCTTCCCAGCTGACCAGCCCGGCCCACCGCGGGCACGAGGAGCGCGGCCATACGGGGTGCCGTCGGGTGCGGGGAGGCCGGACCCGACTTTTCGGTTATCGCGGCGACGGTCGGCGGTCTCCTGTACGGCGGGGTTCGGATGCCTTGCGGGGTTCCGGCCGTCGGCGGTGATCCCGCGTCGGCTGTGACCGGGCCCGGCCACCGTGTCCCGCTCTGCGCGCGCCCGTCCCGGCGCGCTCGTACGGAAAGGCCCCCGCCGGTGTCCGCTTCCCCTCGTTCCCTCTCCCGTGGCTGGGTGCTGGCGTCCTGCGTGCCAGTCCTGCTGCTGCTCGGGCTCGTCTCGTGCGGCTCGCGAACCCCGGGGGCGGGCCACGGCGCGATGGCGACGACGACGCCCGGTGCCGCGCCGCCGGGCGCGCAAAGCATGCAGGGAATGCCAGGGATGCCAGGGATGCCGGGGACGGCGGACCTGCCCGCGGTGGCCCGGGGCCTCGACGCCGAGAAGGACGGCTACCGCCTGGAGGCCGCGGCGGCGGAACTGCCGTCCGGGCAGGCGGTCGGCTACTCGTTCGCCGTCACCGGTCCGGACGGCAGGAGAGTGACCGACTTCGCCGTCCACCAGACCAAGAAGCTGCACTTCTACGCGATCCGCGCCGACCTCACGGGCTTCCAGCACCTCCACCCGGCGATGGCCGAGGACGGCACCTGGACCGCCGACCTGTCAGCCCTCGCCCCGGGCAACTGGCGGCTGTACGCCTCGTTCCTGCCGAACTCCAGCCCCCACCGGTCCACGGAGCTCGTCCTCAGCCGCACCGTGACGGTGCCCGGGGACGCCGCCGCGCAGCCGCTGCCCGCCCCGGTCGGCAGCACCACCGTCGACGGCTACACCGTCGCCCTCCGCAGCGAGCCCAAGGCCGGTGCCCACCAACTCACCGCCACCATCAGCAAGGACGGCCAACCGGTCACCGACCTTCAGCCCTACCTGGACAGCTACGCCCACCTCACCGCCTTCCACGAGGGCGACCAGGCGCTGGCCCACCTCCACCCGATGGACGCGGCGGCCACGGCAGCCACGGCGGCCGGGGACCACGGCGGACCGACGCTGACGTTCTACGCCCTGCTCGCCGAGCCCGGGAACTGGCGGGTGTTCCTGCAGTTCCAGACGGCCGGCCGGCTGCACACCGCGGAGCTCACCCTGAACGTCGCCTGACGCGGGACCACCCCGGGGCCCGTGCCTCGTCGCGGCGGCCCGGTGCCGGGTGTGGAGTATCCGGTGCCGCGCGGTAGCGATACGTGGATATGACATGTACGCTGCGTGTCGCTGGTGAAACAACAGGCGGGCCTGGACGCCACTCCGTGGGGGGAGTCACGCCCAGGCCCGGTCGCCGGCCAAGGGCCCGGTTGCGCTCGTGGGGGAGCTTCAGCCGGGCCCGTCGGTGGGCTATGGATGGTATGCCCCGTCGGACGGTGTTTCAGTCATGACAACCCGTCGGTCCCCCGGTCGTTGTCTCGTGGCCTACGGCAGCGGGATGCGCACCACCTGCGGGTCGTGGTCGCTGAGTTGCGTGCTGAACTCGCTGTTGATGTGCACGATGTCGTAGCTGTACGACGTGGCCGCCAGCGAGCCGGAGATCAGGATGTGGTCCAGCACCTGCGAGTTGCCCTCGTAGACGTAGGTGTAGCGCTCGGGCAGCGGCAGGGTGCGCGGCAGGTCGGTGAGCGAGCCGCCGGCGGTGAGGATGTCGGCGGTCTGGGAGAACTCGAAGTCGTTGAGGTCGCCGAGGACGATGACCGAGGCGTTCGGGTTCACGGCCAGGATCCGGTCGGTGAAGTCCTTCACCACGGCCGCCTGGTTGTGGCGCTGGCTCTCCGAGGGGTGGGCCGGCGGCTGGTAGCGGCCGAAGAGGGGCTGGTCGCCGCCCTTGGAGTTGAAGTGGTTGGCGATCACGAAGACCGGCTTGCCGTTCCAGCGGAACTCACCGGCGAGCGGCTTGCGGCTGGAGGCGAACGCCGTGTTGGTCGGGTCGATCCGCCCGGGGGAGTAGGCGAGTTGGGGCGTGCCGCCCGCGTTCACCACGGAGTCGGCGGTGGTGGATCCGGCGCCGGGGCGGTCGGTGAAGGAGAGGCCGCGGTCGGTGCGGAACAGGAACACCTGGCGGATGTTGCCGCCGGGCTGCCCGCCGTCCTGGCCGTCCACCGGGTCGATCTCGCGGTAGGAGTAGGAGGGGCCGCCGGCCGCGGTGATGGCCGCGGTGAGCTTGGCCAGGGTCTGGGTGGCGCTCACCGTGCCGTCGTCGGTGGCGCCGCTGTTGTCCTGGATCTCCTCCAGGGCGACCAGGTCGGGCGCGCGCAGGTTGGTGACGATGCCGGCGGCGAGGCCGTCGAACTTGCTCTGCGGGTCGGACGGGGCGAGGTTCTCCACGTTGAAGGTGGCCGCGGCGAGCTGGCCCGCCGTCGGCGCGGTGGTGACCTCGGGGGCGGTGCCGCCGGAGGTGACCGCCGGGGTCGCCGTGACCTGGAGGGTGAAGTTGCCGAAGGCGTAGTCGAGTACGCCGACGGTCGCGCCGGTCAGGGTGTCGCCGACGTTGGCGGTCGGGGTGGGCGCGAGCGCCTTGCCGAGGACGACCCGCTCCGGGTTGCCGTCGTTCGCCTGCAGCAGGATGCCGCCGCGGTTGGTGCGGGTGGTGCTGCCCTGCGGGACGACGGGGACCTCGCCGTACTTGTTGGTCGGTCCGACCACCGCGGCGTTGTCGATCTCGACCCGCATTCCCTCCAGGGACTCCCAGAAGTCCAGGCCGTCGGTGGCGGGTTGGAAGTTCCCGACGGTCTCGACGTCGCCGGAGGTGACGCTGGAGACGACCGCGGACGGGGGTATCCGCCCGCCCGGGCCGACCAGGGTGGCGGGGGGTAGCGGCGCGTTGTGGGCGACCACCGTGACGGTGGGCGCGGTCAGTTCGGTGATCGACAGGTTGGTGGTACCGCCGGTGCCGCCCGGGCGGAACTGGCTGACGGTGGCGCTCACCGTGACCGAGTCGCCGACCGCGACCGAGGGCGCGCCGGCGGTGTAGACGTAGACGCCCTCGCTGGTGCCGGGGTCGTTGTCGGGCTGCGGGTCCTGGTACCAGAAGCCGCTGGGGCCGACGGCCGTGACCACGCCGGGCACGGCGCTGACCGCGCTGCCGGCCAGCGGGGAGGTGCGGGCGGCGCCCTGGACGTCGTGGATGCGGGTGCCGCCGGTGTTGCCGCCCCCGCCCGTGGAGGAGGAGTTGCGCGGCGTGGGCGCGGCGACCGCGAAGTCCGCGGCGTTGTTGTCGGTGTCGGTGGCGCCGCCGCCGGCTCGCAGGGCGGCGGCGGTGTTCGACAGGTTGCCGGTCGGCGATCCCTCGGCGGAGCTCGCGCTGCTGCCGTAGCCGACGAAGTCCTTCACCCCGGGCTGGGTCGCACAGCCCGAACTGCAGGTCAGCGCGGTGCCGTTGGTGACGAGGGCGACTTTGCCGGAGGTCGCGGACAGGGCGAGCGTGCCGGTGGCGTCCGGCGTCGGCAGTGCGGCGTCCGCACCGGAGCCGGCGGCCTCCTGGACGAGGTAGTAGTGGCCGGGCGCGATCGTCCCGGAGAGGGTGGTGCGCGACCAGCTCGAGCCGCCGGCCGAGGCGTACTGCACCGTCCAGCCGGTGACGGACACCGGTGCGGTGCCCCGGTTGTACAGCTCGACGAAGTCGTTGGTGTACGGGGCACCGGAGTTGCCGCCGCCGCCGTACACCTGGCTGATCACGATGTCGGGCGACACCGCCTGCGCCACGCCGGCGGGCAGCGCCACCAGCGCCGCCACCACGGCGGTGGCGGAGGCCGCCGCCAGGGTCCGGCGCCGGACTCGCGGCGTTCTCGGGGTGATCCGGGTGTTCGGGGTGCTCCGCATGAGGCTTACTCCTGACCACCGTCCGGGCTCATGACCCGGCGGTGTGACCGCGGATGGGAAAGGTCGGGCGCTGCGGTTGTAGCAGCACCACCAGATCCCTACCGTTCGGGCTGGGCAACGGCCAGACGTACGGCTGAAGAACGTTTCTACGCGCGACAAGTAGGAGACTGCTCTCCGGATTTCCGACGCACCGTCAAGGGGTGGGGCGGGCGTTCGGTGTCATGGACGGGGGCGGCCGTTCCTTCCGGCCGGGCGGGCGGTCGCCGAAATTGGTCCAGACCTATTGACGCGCTGTGCCACCCCTCCTACGATCCGGGACCGGCACAGCCCCGCATGTCCCCCCACCTCACCCAGAGCCGGGCGTCGCGCCCCCACGCGTACAGCTCGACTTCCTGCGCAAGCTCGACCGAGACCTGGCGACGCATCAGGACGGTTCGGTGCCGCCCCTGTCGGGGCTCCTGCCTCCGGGTTGTTCGGCGTTTTGTTCAATGACGGAGTGCCGAACCAGAACAACCCGGGTGCGCTAGACCGGTAGCGCACGCCACACCCGTGCCGTGCGTGGGACCAGAGCCGCAACAGCGCCGAGCACCGGGAGAGTCCACCAGATGACGACGCTCTGCATCGCGAACAACCGCACCGAGGAGATGGTCGGGGACCTCACCGGGATGACGCCGCTGGAGGAGCGGTTCGCCGGGTGCGGGGCGCAGCGGATGCTCTGGTGGGCCGAGGACGGCGACGTCCTGGTGCTGCCCTGGGGCCCCGACCCGGAGTACCTGGCGTACGTCACCGGGTTGACCGGCGTACGGGCCGAAAGCCTGACCTTCGTCATCCCGCCGCCGGGCGCCCTGGGCGACCAGGTGCTCACCACCGACCGGCTGGTCGACCCGGGCTTCCGCGCGGAGCTGCGCCGGACCCTGGACGGGCGCACCGTCGAGGAGGTGCTGGCCATCTCGCCGAACGGCGCGGTGGCCGAGCTGGCGGACGCGCTCGGCCTCGCGCACGCCATGCCCGGGCACGCCTTCGCCGCGCAGGGCGGCAACGCCCTGGTCAACAGCAAGGCGGGGTTCCGGGCGCTGGCCGCGGGCGCCGGGGTGCCGATCCCGCCGGGGCGGGTGGCCGGCTCGCCGGCCGAAGTCGAGGCCGCCGTCGAGCACCTGCTGGCGCAGGGGCACAGCGTGATGGTGAAGGTCGAGTACCAGGCGGGCGGCTTCGGCAACGAGATCCTCGCCCGGGACGAGCGGGTGGAGGCGGCCGGCGCCGAGCAGGTCGTACCCCTGCCGGACCGGGCGGCGGTGGCCGCGTACGTGGCCGGGCGCTGGGACTGGCTGACCGGCGGGCGCGGCCAACGGGTGGTGGTGGAGCTGTACTTCGCCGACTCCGCGCCGCTGTACGCGCAGTTCGTCATCGACGACGCGGCGGTGGTGCTCGCCGGCTGCGGCGAGATGGTCATGCGGCCGGTGGTGATCGGGGAGATCACCCCGCCGGTCACCCCGGACGCCGAGGTCCTGGCCGAACTCGTCGCCCACGGCGCCCGGTTGTGCGAGTCGCTGCGGGCGATCGGCTACCGCGGCACGGTCAGCGCGGACGCCGTGCTGACCCCCAAGGGCGAGATCCGGTTCCACGAGACCAACGGTCGGCTCACCGGCTCCAGCCACCTGCACGACGCGTACTTCGGGCGCCTGCTGCGCGAGGAGCACCGCGGCTCGCGCCACCTCCTGGAGCTCGCCGGGCTCAAGGTGCCGTCCTTCGCGCAGGCCGTGGCGGCGATCGAAGCGGCCGGGCTCGCCTTCGACCCGGAGACCGGCACCGGCGCGGTGTACAGCTGCGACTTCGCGCCCGCCGACGGCTCGGTGATGTACTGCGTGATCGCGGAGAGCCCGGAGGACGCCCGCGCCCTGGAGGCCCGGCTGCTCGCGCTCTTCGCCGGATGAGACCGGCCGCGGCGGTGAGCGGGATGCGCGCGGCGGTGATCCATCGCTACGGCGGGCCGGAGGAGTTCCGCACCGAGACGGTGCCGGAACCGGTGGCGGGCCCCGGGCAGGTGCTGATCGACGTCACCCTCGCCGGGCTCAACTACGCGGACCTGCACTGCCGCACCGGCGCGTACGCGCGCTACCCGCTGCCCGCGGTGCTCGGCGCCGACGTGGTCGGGCGCCGGCGCGGGGACGGCCGGAGGCTCGCCGCGCTGCTGCGGGCCGGCGGCGGGTACGCCCGGGTGGCGTGCGCCGAGGCGGCGCACACGGTGGAGGTACCCGACGCCGTGGACGACGAGCAGGCGCTCGCGCTGCTGGAGCAGGGCGCGACGGCCTACGGTGCGCTCACCCTGGCGGGGCGGCTGCGGCCGGGCGAGAGCGTCGTGGTGACCTCCGCCGCCGGCGGGGTCGGACACCTGGCGGTGCAGCTGGCACGGGAGTTGGGCGCGGGCCGGGTGCTCGCCCTGGCCTCCACCCCGGCGAAGCGGGAGTACGCGTGCTCGCTGGGTGCCGACCGGGCCCTCGACCCGGAGGATCCCGACCTGGCCGAGCGGCTCGCGGAGTCGGGCGGGGTGGACCTGTTCGTGGACCTGGTCGGCGGTCGGGTGCTGCGCGCCGGGCTGGCCGCACTGGCGCCGTTCGGGCGGCTGTTGTCGGTCGGGGCTCGGGGCGGAGCGGAGGAGAGCTTCTCGGTGGACGAGCTGGCCGACCGCTCGGCGGGGCTGCTGGGCTTCTGGCTGCAGCACGTCCTGGCGGACCGGCTGCTGTTCGCCGGCATCGCCGAGCGCCTGTTCGAACTCTCCGCCGGGCGGCGGCTGGTGGCGCGGATCGACCGGACCGTGCCGTTGACCGGGGTGGCCGGGGCGCACCGCGCGCTGGCCGCGCGGGAGACCATGGGCAAGGTACTGGTGGACGTCCGCCGCGAGTAGCGGCGGTGTGCGCACCGGGCCCGACGGCGAACCGCCGGGCCCGGTGCGGCCGGTAGCCGGTCAGTACCCGGCGACCTCGTCCAGGCCGTGGCCGCGCAGCGGGACGAGGAAGCTGCGTTCGAACACCACCACGACCTCGCCGGTGGACTTCGTCCCGGTGGTGCGGCAGCTCACGATGCCCTGCCCGGCGCGGCTCTTGGACAGCCGCTTGGCGAGGGTCTCGGTTTCCGCGTAGAGGGTGTCGCCGGTGAACACCGGGTGGGTCATCCGGATGTTCTCCCAGCCCAGGTTGGCGATGGTGCGCCCACTGGTGGAGCGGGCGGTCATCCCGCCGACGATGCTGAGCGTCACCAGGCTGGAGACGATCGGCCGCCCCCAGGGGGTGTGCGCGCTGTAGGCGGCGTCGATGTGCAGCGGGGCGTCGTTCATGCTCAGCATGCTCATCAGCACGTTGTCGAGCTCGGTGACGGTTCGCCCGGGGCGGTGCTCGACCACCTCGCCGACCTCGAACTCCTCGTAGTAGCGCCCGATCACCTCGCGGTAGCGGCGCTCGCCGATCCGCCGGTAGCCGGCGGGTTCGGTTCCGTGCATGCGGGATTCCCCCAAGTCCTAGAGTTCCGCGGGTCCTAGAGTTCCGCGGTGAGTTCCCTGACGTGGCCGGCGAACTCGCGGATGAGCCGCTCGTCCATGTCGGCGCGCATCATCAGCCGGAGCCCGGCCTCACCCTTGGGCACGATCGGGAAGAACACCGCCGAGCTGTAGAAGCCGCGCTCGAAGAGCTGGGCGGACAGCTTGACCGCTTGCTCGGCGTCTCCGACGTCGACCCGGCGCACCGGCAGGCCGTTGCCCGCGAAGGTGGTCGGCAGCAGCTCGTCGAAGAGGTCGATGTTGCGGTTCAACCTGGCCTGCAGGTCGGCGAGTTCGGGGGAGCGGTGGATGGCGGCGCTGCCCAGCGAGGCGCCGACCAGCGGCAGCGCGACGTTCTGCGACCAGCCGACCGGTCCGGCGTGCCGGTGCAGGAACTCGAACTGCTCGCGGTTGCCCAGCATCGCGATGCCGCCGCCGGTGCCGAAGCCCTTGCCGAGGCTCGCGACGATGACCGTCAGCGGGTTCATCTCCAGCCGGGAGCGGACGAAGCCCTCGCCGCGCTCGCCCATGATGGACAGCGAGTGGGAGTCGTCGATGTAGAGGAACAGCCCGTAGCGGTCCTGGAGTTCGAGCAGCCCGTCGAGGGCCGCCGCGCCACCCATCGAGTACGCGCCGTCGGCCACGTAGGCGACCCGCGGGTACGTGCGGCAGATGTCCTCGAGGTAGTTCAGGTCGTTGTGCGGGCAGGTCAGCACCAGCGACTCGTCCGCGCAGATCGGCTTCACGTACGCCATGCAGAAGTGGCAGAAGCGGTCGAAGACCATCACCCGGGGCCCGCCGCCCTGACAGGTGCCGTCCAGGTGCCCGGAAGCGATCAGCGGCAGGATGCCGGCGGTGAGCGAGGTGCAGGACGCTCCAGGCAGGATGTGGGCGCCGAACTGCTCGCCGAGCTCCTCCTCCAGGCGCACCAGCAGGTTGTGCCGGATCCGGGTGGTGGAGGTGACCAGCCAGGTGCTGCGGGACTCGGTCAGCGCGTCCACTGCGGCAGCGGCGACCGAGGGGTGGTTGTTCAGGCCCAGGTACGCGCAGGAGACCATGTTGGCGAACTCGTGGCCGGTCTCGCGGACGATCAGCCGGTTGTTGGACTCCGAGTCCACCGTGATGCCGATCAGACCGTTGGCGGCGGCCGCCTGCCAGACCGGGTCGGCGGTGGCCAGCATGGCCTCGGCGTTGCGGTACCGGCGCGGGCCGAGGATGGATTCTTCGGTCATGGTCACTCCTCCGTCGCGTGGTTCGGGGCGGTGTCGGTGGGCGCGTGGCCCGGTGGATCGTGCGGTTCCTCGGGCCGGGGCGGGTCGAACTGCTCGATCAGGCGCTGCGAGGCCTCGAAGAACGGCATGCCGACCATCACCCCGTCCACCACGGTGACCGAGCGGCCGTTCTCCCGACCTGCCGCGACCACCCGGCGGGCGCGTGCCAGCAGCTCCTCGTCCGGGCTGAACGCCTCGTTGATCAGTGGGAGTTGGCGCGGATGAACGGCGATCTTGCCACTGAACCCGAAGTCCCGCGCGAGCCCGGCCTCCCGGCGCAGCCCGGCGAGGTCGGCGACCTCGAAGAACGGGGCGTCCATCGCCTCCACCCCCGCGCCGCGGGCGCTGTTGACCACCCGGGCGCGGGCGTGCGCCAGCGCCTCCCAGCAGAGCCGGGCGCCGACCGCGAAGGCGTAGTCGGCCGAGCCGAAGACCAGCCCGCGCAGCCGGTGCCCGGCGGCCGCGATGGCGGGCGCGTGATCGATGCCCAGTGGTGTCTCCACGACGGCCAGGAACTCCGTCTGCGGGCAGTCCGCGCCGAGCGCACCGGCGGCGATCTCGATGTCCCGGGGGGACTCCACCATCGGGATCAGCACCAGGTCCGGCTTGACGCGGTACCGGGTGACGGCGATCAGGTCGCGCAGACCGTCCGGTCCGGACAGGGTGTTGATGCGCACCGCGCTGCGCGCCAGCTTGGTGGACGGCAGCGCGAAGAACTCCTCGGCGAGCCGGCGGGCCTCCTCCTTCCGGGCGGGTGGGACCGAATCCTCCAGATCGACCATGGCGATGTCGGCCCCGGACTGGTGGCTCTTGGTGTACCGCTCCACCGCCATCGCGGGTGTGGACAGGAGGGAACGGCAGTACCGCGTGAACTTCATGGATGTCTCCGAAGTCAGCGAGGGCTGCGGGTCCCGGTTCTATCCCACCGGCTTTGTTCGGCGCCGCACGGCTGGACATTGAACATCAACTCGGAACAACCGACCCGTACGCACCATTGTTTGACGCCAACTGTGCTGTGCATGATGAATCACCGGGGGATGGACACACGCCACGCGAGCCACGTGCGCCGCGTGTGGCTCGTAGGCACTCAAGGGTGTCGGGACACCACTTCAACGAAGAAGGGGGATGTCGTGCCGCGTCGGGAAAGTCCTCTGGACCCCGGGGACGGGCCGCTGGTCCGGTTCGCGGGCGATCTACGGGCCCTGCGGGAGCGCGCCGGAAGCCCGCCGTACCGCCAACTCGCCCTCCGGGCGCACTGCTCGGCGGCCAGCCTGTCGGTGGCCGCGGGCGGGCGCCGACTGCCCAGCCTCGCCGTCACCCTCGCCTACGTCCAGGCCTGCGGCGGGGACGTACGGGAGTGGCGGCACCGCTGGCAGCTGCTGGCCGCCGAACTCGCCGCGGACACCACCGCCCGGCGGCGCGCCCAGGACGCCGGACGGGCCCCCTACCCCGGCTCGGCGGCGTTCGAGGCGGCCGACGCCGAGCGGTTCTTCGGCCGCGAGGCGCTGCTGGACCGGCTGGTCGCCCTGCTGGCCCAGCGACGGCTGGTGGTCCTCTCCGGACCGTCCGGGGCGGGCAAGTCCTCGCTGGTCAGAGCCGGTCTGCTGGCCCGGATCGGCGGGCTGCCCACCCCCGGTGCGGGTGCGGGCGCCGGGAGGGGCGGGTTCGGGGACGGGACGGGGCGGGCCCCGACCGGGAGCGGTGTCCCGGTGGCGCTGCTGACACCGGGCGAACGACCGATGGAGGCGTACGCGCTCGCGCTCGCCCGGCTCGGGCAGCGAGCCGGGGACCTGAGGCGCGGCGCGTCCGGAGCGACGGCCGGCGATCCGGTACTGGTGGTGGACCAGGGCGAGCAGCTGCTCACCCGCTGTCGGGACGCCGCCGAGCGGGCGCGCTTCCTGGACGCGCTGGTGGCGACGGCCGCGGGCGGTCCGGACGAGGCCCTGGCCGAGCTGCCGGTGGCGGCGCCGGCCCGCTGCCGGGTGGTGCTGGTGCTCCGCTCGGACCGGAGCGGGGCGCTGTTCGCCGGGCACCCGGGGCTGGCCGAAGCAGGGCGCCACGGGGTGCTGTCGGTGGGGCGTCCGGCGCCGGACGAGTTGCGGCGGGCGATCACCGAACCGGCGTTACGGGCCGGCTGTACCGTCGAGGGCGCCCTGCTGGCCGTCCTCATCTCGACCGCCGCGCAACAGCCGGGCGCGCTCCCACTGCTGTCCGCGGCACTGCTGGAGACCTGGCGACGGCGCAGCGGCAACGCGCTCACCCTGGCCGGATTCCAGGCCACCGGGGGGTTCGAGGGCGCGCTGGCCCGGACGGCGGAGACGCTGTACAACGGGCTGGAGGCAGCCGACCGGGCGCGGGTGCGGGCGGTGTTCCTGCGGCTCGGCGGGGAGTTGCTCGACGGGGAGCTGCTCGCCGGCGGAGACGATGCCGCCGACGGGGTGATCGCCCTGGGGGACGGCTTGGCGCCGGGCACCGGGCTGACGCCCCGCGGCGAGCTGGTGCCGGGCGGCGACGAGGGCACCCGGAAGCCGGTCCGGCGGGCCGAGTTCGACGACCCCGGCGTCCCGGAGGTGATCGAACGGCTGGTCCGGGCGCGGCTCGTGGTGGTGGACCGGGACACCGTCGAGCTGTCCCACCACGCGCTCCCGCAGGCCTGGCCCAGGCTGCGCGGATGGCTGGCGGAGGACCGCGAGGCGCTGGGGGAGCAGCGCAGGCTCACCGCCGCCGCGCGCGGTTGGGCAGCCGCCGACCGGGATCCGGAACTGCTGTACCGGGGAGTCCGGTTGGAGCAGCTCAGACGGCGGGTGGCGGCCGGAGAGCTGGCCGCGGCCGGGGTCGAGCGGGCGTTCCTGGCGGCCTCCGCGCAGGCGGCCGTCGCCGACCGGCGCCGGGCCCAGCGCCAGAGCCTGGCGGTGGCCGGAGTCGCCGCGGCGGGCGGGGCGTTGCTGGCCCTGGCGGGCGGGAGCCGGATCCGTCGGGCCTGGCGGTGGTGAGTGCCGACCCGGAGGCGGTGTCGCGGTCTGCCGGGTATTGATCGGCACCGGGAAGAAGAAGCCGAACAACGGACGGACGGATCGGCGCTCGGTCGTGGTGGCGTATCCGGTGCCGATCACGGTCCTTGCGCCGCCGTCGGCCGGGCGGGTAGCTTGACGATCGATCCCGGCCCGTCGAAAGGCGAATTCGGCTGCCCGGTCGGCGATTTACCGTTCACCGTGGTCGGCCGGCGGCGGACCGGCGATCGATCCGCCGCCGTTTTCCGTCGCCTTTCCGCCGCCTTTCCACTGCCCGTCCAGTGCCTGCCGTCCAGTGCTTCTCGCCGTGCTTTCGCCGTGTTCCTCGCACTCCCGGTTCCGCATGCCCGGGGGCCTCGTGCCGCGGGCGGCTCGCGGTCGTTCGGCGCGTCCCTAATCCGTGTCAAGGGGGAGTCATGTCCAATTCGGCCCGTCCGGTCCACAGCTGGGACGAGTTCACCACACTGCGGGAGGTCGTGGTCGGCACCGCCGTCGGCGCCCGGTTGCCCGAGCAGACCGAGCCGTCCTCCTGGCTGTCCTGCTTCCCGAAGACCAGAGCCGCCGACCTCGCCTCGATCCCGGTCGGCCCCTACTCGCAGCAGGTCGTGGAGGAGAGCGAGGAGGACCTGGACGCGCTGGTGGCCACCCTGCGCGGCCTCGGCGTCACCGTCCACCAGCCCGAGCCGGTCGACCACGCGGCCGAGTTCGCCTCCCCGCTCTGGAAGGCCGACGGCGGCTTCCACTCGTACTGCCCGCGGGACCTCACCCTGGTGGTCGGCGAGACGGTGATCGAGGTCGCGAGCCCGGTGCGGCAGCGCTACTTCGAGGTCTTCGGGCTGCGCGGACTCTTCCAGGACTACCTGCGCCGCGGTGCCCGCTGGCTGGCCGCACCCCGGCCCCAACTGAGGGACGAGCTCTTCGAGTTCGACGCGGACGGGCTCCCGCTGCTGGGCGAGACCGAGCCGGTCTTCGACGCCGCGAACGTGCTGCGGCTCGGCCGGGACGTGTTCTACCAGGTCTCCCGCAGCGGGAACGAACTCGGCCTGCGGTGGCTCGAGTCCACCCTCGGGCTGCTCGGCGACGGCGGCCTCAGGCTGCACCCGCTGCGCGACATCTACGGCTACACGCACATCGACAGCACCATCGCGCTGCTGCGGCCGGGGCTGGTACTGCTCAACCCGGAGCGGATCACCCCGGAGACCGTCCCGGAGCCGCTGCGCGGCTGGGACATCCTGTGGTGCCCGCCGGCCGAACCCTCCGGCGACACGCCCGAGCACGCGCTCAGCGAGAGCTGGATCAGCATGAACCTGCTGATGGTCTCGCCGGACACGGCAATCGTCGAGTCCGGACAGGAGAGCCTGATCAAGCTGCTGGAGCACGCGGGGATCACCGTCCTCCCGCAGCGGCTGCGGCACTCCCGGGCGCTCGGCGGCGGCTTCCACTGCGTCACCCTGGACATCCGGCGCGACGGCGGGCTGGAGGACTACCTGTCCTGACCTCCCCCGGGGGGCGCGGAGAGCCACCGGGTGCCCGGCTGTCGGAGCCGGGCACCCGGTGGCAGGCAGCGGCTCAGTCCTTGTCCGGGCCCGGTGACGACGGGGTGACCGCCGGAGCGGACCGGACGGAGTCGAGCACCTGCTGCGCCTGCCGTTGCGTGGACTCGGAGGGCTGCCGCAGGCAGGCCGTCATCTCGACCAGCACCCTGGGGCTGTCGCGGTCGGTGGTCCGCAGCCCGACCATCTCGCGGTTGCCACCGAGCATCGCGCACGTCTTGTCGACGGTCATGTCCATGAGTTCGGACGGGCTCCAGGCGAGCTTTCCGGCGAGGTCCTGGTCGTCCACCAGACGGAACGTGAGGATGGCGCCGCCGACGAGCAGCGGCCCGGAGAGCGAGCAGCGGGCGGACTCGGGCGTGCACGACGGCACCGGTTGGAGCGGCTGGGTGCTGAGGTAGCCGAACCGGTCCGTCGGGTCGACGGAGGTGACGGCCCGGGTGTGCCAGCCCGGCGGCACGTTCACGATCACCGTCGGGTAGAGCGGGAAGCGGAACGTCGTCCAGGTCGTCCCCGCCGTGCTCGTCGGCCCCGCCGGGACCGTCGTCCCTACCGTCCCCGGGGTCGGGGTGGAGGTAGGCGGCGCCCCCGACGGCGCCGGCGGAGCAGGGGGCGCGGGGACGGCCAGGGCCGGGGCCGACCCGGCCGGTCCCAGTTCCGCTCCCCGCCCCGGCGAGGGGGCGAGCGCGGGCGCGGCGGCGAGTACCGCGGCGGCGAGGCCGACGGTCAGCCCGGCCGCGAGCCCGGCCGCCCGCCGTCGCCGCCTGGTCCGGTCCACACGGGCGAGGACGCGCTCCATCCGGTCGTCCGGCGAGGCGAGGACCGGGACGGCCTCGTGGAGCAGGATCCGCAGTTCCTCCTCGTCGTCCCTGTCGTCCGCCGGACCGTCCGGTCCGAGCAGGTCAGTTCCAGTCACGGCGTCCCCCGTCCAGCAGGAGTTCCCTGGCCGGCAGCCGTCCGCGCAGCGCCGCGAGGGCCCGGTGCGTCTGGCTCTTGACGGTGCCGGTGGTGCAGCGCAGCACCTCGGCGGTCTCCTCGACGCTGAGGTCCTCGAAGAAGCGGAGCACCACCACGGCCCGTTGCCGCGGCGGCAGCGACCGTACGGCCTCGGCGACCACCTGGCCGAGCACCACCCCGTCGAACGGGTCGGTGCCCGTCGGCGGCTCCGGCAGGTCGTCGTGCGGCAGCTCCCCGGTCCAGCGCCGCCGCCACCAGGAGACGTGGCAGTTCACCAGTACCTTGCGCAGGTACGCCTCGGGCCGGTCGGGCGCGATGCGGGTCCACTTGGGCCAGACCTTGGCGAGCGCGGTCTGCAGCAGGTCCTCGGCCTGGTGCGGGTCGCCGGTCAGCAGCCAGGCCACGCGCAGGAGCTTCGGCCCGCAGGCGGCGACGAACTCCTCGAAGTCCTGCGGTGTCGCGTTCGTCATCCTGCCGTCGTCCCCGCCATGGTGCCCGTGCCGTCCCCGTCTGCAGTGGCGGCCGGTCGGGCCGCGGTGTCGTAGTTTCCCTCACGGCAGGTGAACGCGATGGGCGCCGGATCGGGTTGCCTGCCGGAACGGGGATCCTCCGGCCGTGCTGCGCAGCGCCCGGCACGGGTCGGGACGACAAGGAGAACGGGTGCCCGGCCGCTGGGGCCGGGCACCCGGGGTGGGACGGTGCAGGTTGATCCGTCTGTCGGCGGCCAGACGGCCCATGACGCGTAGGCCGGCGCCTGACCGAATGGGCTTGGTCAACGCACCCGCTGTGTCCGCGCGAGTAGGAGCGCCTGTTCCCACCGGATCGGATGTCCGGGCCCGCTTCACCGGTCCGCCCGCGCGGGCGGACCGGTTCCGACGTCACGAGCGGTGGAAGGGTGTGAGGTTGAGGGTGAAGTCGGCGGTGCCGAGTTCGAGCCGGTGCTGTGGCAGGATGCCGGGTCCGCATGCGGCGCTTCCGAGGCCCTGGACGGCGTGGTCGGTGTGCAGGTGGACGAGCGGGCCGGGGGTCAGTTCGGTCGGGTGTCGGGCCACGTCGAGCTGCCGGTCGGTCCAGGGGCGGGCGGAGAGGTGGAAGAGTTCCTCGCCCCGGATGTGGATGGCGTCGCAGCCGTCGCTGATCTGCGCCCACCGCACGTCCATCCGGTTGCCGTTCTCCTGCGGGCGCACGTAGGGCGTCTGCATCCGGTCGACCGTGGCGTGGAAGCGTCCGACGCGGGCCGCTTGCCGGGAGTCCGGGTAGGCCTCGCCGGGGCCGGCACCGAACCACTCGACCTGTGACCAGTCAGCGGGGAGGTGCCAGTCGAGGCCGATCCGGGCCAGGGAGCGGGAGGTGTTGCGGCGGTCCATTTCCCGGTGTTCTTCGGGCGGCAGGTCGGGGTCGATCATGGTGTCGGCGAAGGCGTCCGTCCGCTCGGGCCAGTGGCCGACCGGTTCGGCGTGCACCTGGAGCCGCAGACCCGTCCCGTCGCTGGTCCAGCGGTAGGTCGTCAGGTAGCCGCAAGGAACGGCGGCGGCGGCGCTGCGGACCACGACGGTCAGGCCCTGGGCGTCGGGCGTGACGGAGACCGTGCGGTGGCGCAGCCGGTCCAGGCCGCGGTCCTTCCAGTAGGCGGCGTCGCGCTGGGACCAGCCGCGGTCGTTGTCGGTGGGAGCGCGCCACAGGCCCAGGGTGGGGCCCTGCAGGGGCAGTCCGTCGAGGTCGAGGAGGCTGCCGGTGGCGTGGTCGAACCGGCCGGGCCCGAGCGTGATGACCCCGTCCGCGGTGTGCGGGGCCACCGGGGTGCCGTCCACGCGGTCGCGTCCCGGTGCGGAGAGCTGGAGCTGTCCCCAGGCGATGACGTGGCCCTCGGGCGCCCAATCGGCGGGCTTGGCCAGCTCCGCCTGGACGGTGAGCCACAGTTCACCGCCGTCCTCGTCAGCGGCCTGGCGGGCCGGCGCGGGCAGCGGCAGTCGGCCGTGTTCCCCGGCTGCCAGCTGCGGCGTGGGCAGTGTGCCTGCGGCGAGTTCGACGCCCTCGCGGGCGAGCGACCAGGTGAACCGCAGGTGGGAGAGGTCCAGCACCTCGTAGTGGTTCTCGACGGTCAGCGTTCCGGGCTCGGGGCCGGTACCGATGCGGACGGGGGCGATGACCTTGGCGTACTCGAGCAGGCCGGGCGAGGGGGTGCCGTCGGGGAAGACCAGGCCGTCGCAGCAGAAGTTGCCGTCGTGCAGGTCCTCGCCGAAGTCACCGCCGTACCCGAAGAACTCGCGGCCCTCGGTATCGCGCGTGCGCAGCCCCTGGTCCATCCACTCCCACACCCAGCCGCCCTGCAGCCGCGGGTACTCGTCGAAGAGCCGCGCGTACTCGGCCAGGCCGCCGGGCCCGTTGCCCATCGCATGGGCGAACTCGGTGAGCAGGAAGGGCATGCGGTTGCGCGGGTCGTCGGCCGGGTCGCCGGAGCCTTCGCGCGCCGGGTAGTGGATCTCGCCCGGGAGCAGCTGCCCCCGCCCGATGCGGGCGACGGCCGCGGGCGGGCGGTACATCTGGCCGAGGACGTCGGTGTACTCGCCGAACCGGTCGGCCTCGTAGTGGATCGGGCGGGAGGGGTCGCGCCGGCGCAGCCAGTCGGCCATCGCGCGCAGGTTCTGGCCGTCGCCGGCCTCGTTGCCCAGGGACCACAGGATGATGCTGGGATGGTTCTTGTCCCGCTCGACCGTGCGCTCGATGCGGTCCAGGTAGGCGGCTTGCCAGCGCGGGTCGTCGGAGGGGTTGTGCTCCCACATCGTGGCGTCGGCGTACTCGAAGCCGTGGGTCTCCAGGTCGCATTCGAGAGTGACGTACAGGCCGAACTCGTCGCACAGGTCGAGGAAGGCGGGGTGTGGCGGGTAGTGGGAGGTCCGGACGGCATTGATGTTGTGACGCTTCATCAACTCCACGTCGCGGCGCATGGCCTCCGGGGTGAGGGTGCGGCCGTGGTCGGGGTCGAACTCGTGCCGGTTGACCCCGCGCAGCACGACGCGGCGCCCGTTGACCCGCAGTACGCCGCTCTCGTCGATGGTGACGGTGCGGAAGCCGAACCGGATCCGCACGCGTTCGCTGTCGGTGGCCAGGTGGGCCTCGTAGAGGTGCGGGTCCTCCGCGCTCCAGGGTCGCACGGCCGGGAACCGCAGCTCACTGCCGGCCGGCCGGTCGTGGACGCCGAGGGCAGGGACCGTGATCCGCACGGGCGCGTCGGCGTCCACGTCCACGCGCAGCCGGCCCTCGCCGGTGGCGTGGTCGTAGTCGGCGTGGACGAAGGCGTCCCGGATCCCGCCGGCCGGGCGGGCCAGCAGTCGCACGTCGCGGAAGATGCCCGACAGGCGCCAGGTGTCCTGGTCCTCCAGGTAGGTGCCGGCGGAGAACTGGTGCACCCGCACGGCCAGCACGTTGCGGCCCGGCTGTAATGCGGCGGTCACGTCGAACTCGGCCGCCAGGCGGCTGCCGTAGGTCACACCGAGTTCCGTGCCGTTGAGCCAGACCCGGGCACAGGAGTCCACCCCCTCGAAGCGCACCACAGCCGGCACGCCCTGCCAGGAGTCCGGCAGGTCGAAGACGCGGCGGTAGTCACCGGTCTCGTTCTCCTGCGGGACGAACGGCGGGTCGAGCGGGATCGGGTAGGCGATGTTCAGGTAGACGGGCCGGCCGTAGCCGCGCAGCTGCCAGTGCGAGGGGACCGGCAGGGCGTCCCAGGAACCGTCGTCGAAATCCGGGTCCTGGAACCCGTCCGACTCGGCCCGCAGCGCCGGCGAGAACCGGAACGCCCACGGCCCGTTGAGATCGATCCGGGGGCTGTCGGAGTCCAGGACCGCGCGCGGCGCAATCCTCCCTCGGCCGGGCACGAAGTCCTCGAAGTAGCGTGCAGGCATGCCGAATTCCTCCGGACGGTCTCGGGTGATGCGCGCGACCGTACTATCGAAGGCTTGTTGCGGGAAGACGCTCCCGCCACTGCGGCCTCGACGGGCGCGCCTGGAATGCGAATGCGAGCTCCGGTTTGCGAGCGGCAGTCCGGGCGTCGGTCGAGCCGCCGGCGGGCGGCTATGGCAGCTTCGTGGTTGTCCTGGCCGGTGCCGGCGGTGAGGGCGGCATGCGGGATGGGGAGGTGATCTGTCGCCACGTCACCTCGCACAATCGGCTCGCGCGCCAGGGAACGCCGGTCTGTGGCCGGTCACTTCTTTGCGTGTCGGAAATCTTGACGCAACACCGCAGCCGACCCATAGTGATGGCCATCGCGCCACGCTGTTGCCCTCACTGACGGCACTGCACCTCGGCAGTCGCCCGGGCACGGCACCGGAGCGCGGTGTGCGGGGCGGGTCCGCACCACTGCCGCGCACACCGCAGTCGCGTTGACGGACTTCGCCGACGCGGTCGCACCGTGGGCTCCGCGCAGACGCCCGCCGCGGGGCAGTGCCTGGACGACACCGACCTCTCCACCAGCCCCGGCCCGTGGACGGCACGGCGCGGACCCGCCGCCCGTCCACGGGCCGATCGGTCAGGACGGGTCGCCGTACACCACGCCGCGGCCGCCGGCGCCCAGGTAGACCCGGCCGTAGACGTCGGGGTCGCCGGTGATGACGGTGATGATGTTCCCGCCGTACTGGTGCTGGTCGTCGTTGATCCGGACCCAGGTCGAGCCGGCGTCGGTGGAACGGAACAGCCCGGTCACGCCCTTGACCGCCCCGCTGAGGTAGACGGCCTGGTAGTTGGCGCCCGGTGCCGCCTTGCCGAAGCCGATGGCGCTCGCCGCGTCCACACCGGCGACCTTGGTGAAGCTCGCTCCGCCGTTGGTGGAGTGCTGGAGTCCGCTGTCCTTGCTCGCGATCCACAGGTCGCCCGCGACGCCCGGGACCGCCTTGAGCTGTCCCCAAGCCACGCCGGTGGCGCGGGCGGTGAAGTGCCTCCCGCCGTCGGTGCTGGCGTACAGGGTGCCGCCGCTGAGGGCGTAGAAGGTGCTCGCCACGGAGCGGTCGGCCACCACGGGCGCGTCCTTGGGCAGGCCGGAGACCGCCGTCCAGGACGCGCCGCGGTTGGTCGACAGGAACGGCGTCTGGCCCTCCGGGGTCCACACCACGGTGGCGCCGTCCGCCGAGACGGCCGTGGAACCGCTGACCGCGTCGCCGTTGGGTGCTGCCGGGAACGGCGTCCAGGTCGCTCCGCCGTCGCTCGAGTAGGCGCCGTGTCCCTCGCTGCCGGAACCGACCCGCACGGAGAACTGCGGCTTGGCCTGGGCGAAGTCGATGCCCGTGGTGGTGGTGAACCTCGGCCCGACCAGCTGCTGGGTCGGGGACTTGGTCAGGTCGTCGTGCCGGAATCCGCTCTGGTCGCCGAGCGCGCTGATCAGCGGGAGGCCGGGCGGCTTGATCAGTCCGTTGGTCGCGGTCTCCTCCACACCCTTGGGGATGGTCCAGTGGGTGGCGCCACCGCGGTCCGCCGCGGTCACGTCGGTGCTGCGCCACATGCCCGATCCGGTGCCGTACAGGACGTGCCCGGAGTCGAACGGGTCGATGGCCAGCGCGCCCATCCAGTGCCCGACGCTGCTGGACCCCACGTAGGGCGCCGCGGAGGCGTCGCGCACGGCGGTCGCGCCCAGCTCCTTCCAGGTCGCGCCGCCGTCGGTCGACCGGTAGAGCTCCTCGTTGGGGTACCAGCGGTTCAGGGTGGTGACCATCACCGTGCCCGGGTGCTCGGCGTCGACCGCGAGGCCGGCGAAGCCGAAATGGCCGCTGGACGGCGAGATGTTCTTCCACACCCCCGTGGACGGCGTGTACTTCCACACCGATCCGGCCGTCACCGG
Source organism: Kitasatospora sp. NPDC023120 (assembly GCF_055560835.1). Lineage (NCBI taxonomy): Bacteria > Bacillati > Actinomycetota > Actinomycetes > Kitasatosporales > Streptomycetaceae > Kitasatospora > Kitasatospora sp. NPDC023120. The sequence continues at coordinate 121,054 of NZ_JBVHHY010000025.1, forward strand.
CTGCGGGCCCGGACCGTCGCTGTACGTCAGGTAGAGCGAACCGTCGCCGGACAGCACGCCGTGGTGCGGCAACTGACCCGTCGGCTGGCCCGACACGGCCTGCCAGGTGCTGCCGCCGTCGGTGGAGCGGTACAGCGAGGTGGACTTGTCCGCCACGCCGACGTAGATCGTCCTGCTGCCCGCCGGGCCGAAGGTCACGAAGGACAGGCCGACCCCGCTGCTCGCGCCGTCCTTGACGGGGAACGCCGAAACCTGACTCCACGTCACACCGTAGTCCGTGCTGCGCCACAGGCCGTTCTTGCGGGTGCCCAGGTAGAGCTTGCTGTGGTCGGACGGGTCCACCACCAGGCGCTCGCCCATCGACCGGCCGTCCTCGTTGCCGCCGAGCTTGAACGGCAGGTCGGTGCGCTGGAAGGTCCTGCCCTGGTCGGTGGAGCGCAGGATCGAGCCGTTGCCCGACCAGCCGTTGGTGTAGGTGCCGCTCGCCAGGTACAGCCGGTTCGGGTCGACCGGGTCGGTCGCCAGGCTCTCGATGCCCAGCAGGTTCCAGTCGGTGATCCAGTCGGTCAGCGAGATCCACTGGCCGGCCCCCGCGTCCCACCGGTACGCGCCGCCGACATCGGTCCGCGCGTACAACAGGTCCTTGCGGGCCGGGTTGAACACGAAGCCGGTGACGAAACCGCCGCCGACGATCTGGGCGTTCTTCCACACATACGACCCAGTGGCCTGCGCCCCGCCGGCCGCGGGCACCGCCGTGCCGGGCACCTTCACCAGCTTCCACTGCTGGTTGGCGCCGCCCCAGCCGGGCCACTGGATGACCTGTGTGCCCTGGTCCGTGGAACCCCCGGAGACATCCAGGACCTGACCGCTCTTGCGGGAGGTGAAGGTGACAGAGTCGGAACCGGTGTCGCCGATCCGCCACTGCTGCGAGGCGGCAGAACGGTCCGTTTGCTGCTCGGTGACGGCGCCCTGGTTCGTCGAGTCGCCGACGACGCCCAGCACCTTGCCGCTGTTGCGGTTCACCAGCTCGTAGTAGCCGTCCCCGGTGGACTTCAGCCGCCACTCCTGGTTGGCGGTGTTCTGGTCGGTCCACTGCTGGATCCGGGTGCCGTCGGCGGTGGAGAAGGCGTTGACGTCCAGCACCTTGCCGCTGCGCACCGACACCAGCCGGTAGTAGGCGTCGCTGTCGACCGTCGCCGCCTGCGAGTCCTCGTGCACGAAGAGGAAGTACGACGCGGTGGCGACGGGCACGCTGACCAGCAGAGCGGTGGCGCTCACGCGACGGCGGTGACGTCCGCGGCGCCCGCTGTTCTGGGGAAGGCTCATGGGTGCAGGTTCTCCTTGCGAACTGTTCACGAGGGGTCAGGCAGATCCGGACACCGAACCGGCCGGACTCACTCCCCAGTTGTCACAGGCTTCGCAAAGGTTGCCGTGCGGCGGAGAAAATTTTTTCGGGTCGCCTCTGTCGCTGACGGTAACCATCGTCGGACGACACCTCGAAAGGTAACCCTTGGAACGGCTCGCAAACTGCAGTCGAAACCCCATGTCGCGGACAGCGGACTCGCAAACTATCCGCTGATGTCACAGGCGGCAGGGACCCTGACCCCCCCCGCCACGCACCGGATCGCATGCGAATCTCCCGGGGGATTGACCCGATCGGCCGACAGGAGGATCCCCGGCAGCCTCCTCGCCCCGGTCGTCACCGTGCGACGGGAGTCTCCCGATCTCGTCACCGTCCTGTCACACCCCGGGGTTCGGGGAACCGGCGCCGGAGCCCCGGTGTGTACGGGGCAGGTGCCTGCGCTGGGCGGGCACCACTCATCCTCCGAGGGGGCGTCATGCAGAACACGCAGCACGGGAAGAAGGCCCGAAGAGCCGCAGTGGTCACGGTTTCGGCCGCCACCGCCGCCCTGCTGGTCACGGCCTGCGGGCCGGGCAACGACCAGCCCGCTCCGGCGGCGCAGCCGACCGTGACGGTGACCGCCACGACCGTGCCGAGCGCGACGGCTCCGGCTCCCGCCCCCACCAAGGGCGGCACGGCGAGCGCGGCACCGACGACCTCCCACGCGTCTCCCTCCACCGGTGCCGCCGCACCGACCTGCGCGGCCACCGAGCTGAAGGTGGACGCCCGCCAGGCGAAGGACCGCCCCGACGGCACCGGGCTGGGAGCGGCGATCGTCGCGTTCACCAACAGCTCCGCCCACCCGTGCACGCTGCAGGGCTTCCCGACGGTGGCCGGCGCGGCCAACGGCTCCCCGGACCACAACGCCCCGCTCGCGGTGACCCACACCGGCTCCGCCTCCCCGGTGAAGCTGGCCCCGGGCGGGAAGGCCTGGGTGAAGCTCACCTTCGTCCAGGTCCAGGGGGAGGCCGACGGCTACTGCGTCTCCGGGGCCACGCCGGTCGCCTACCCGACCCTCGTGCTGGGCCTGCAGGGTGGCGCGGGAGCGCATCAAGTCGCCCTGGACGACGGCCTCTTCGCCGAGTGCGACAACAAGGTGACGACTACCGCGCTGCTGGCCACCAGCCCGTCCTGACGACGGATCCGGCTCCGGCGAGCGGGCACACCAACGCACGGAGCCGCCCTCGGATCGGCATGAGCAGTTCTGCGCGGAACCCGCAACGGGGAGCACGGCACTAGACTTCCGTCATGCTCAAAGCTGACCGTACCGCCCGGATGCTCGCGCACATCACCGAGGCGGGCAGTGCCGACGTGCACGAGCTGGCCGGGCTCCTCCGGGTGTCCCCGGCCACCGTGCGGCGCGACCTGCAGGAGCTGCACGACCAGGGGCTGCTGCACCGCACTCGGGGCGGGGCCGTGACGGGGGCCGTCAACCTCGAACTGCCGCTGCGGCACAAGCACGGGAAGCGTCGGGCGGAGAAGCGGCGGATCGCGCTGGCGGCCGAGCGGCTGGTGCCGGACGGCGCGGTGGTGGGCCTGACCGGGGGTACGACGACGAGCGAGTTGGCCCGGGTGCTGGCCGAGCGCGGCGGGATCACCATCGTCACCAACGCCGTCAACATCGCGGCCGACCTGATCGTCCGTCCGGAGGTCCGCCTGGTGGTGGTCGGCGGCATCGCCCGGACCACCAGCTACGAGCTGGTGGGGCCCGCGGCCGACCGGATGCTCGCCCAGTACCACCTCGACGTCGCCTTCATCGGGGTGGACGGGCTGACCGCCCAGGAGGGCTGCACCACGCACGACGAGATGGAGGCGCAGACGGACCGCGCGTTCCTGCGCAGCAGCGCCCGGTCGGTCGTGCTGGCGGACAGCACCAAGGTCGGCCGGGCCACCTTCGCGCGGATCTGCCCGCTCTCCGACGTCCACGACCTCGTCACCGACGACGAGGCCACCGCGGCGCAGGAGGAGGCGGTCGCCGCCTGCGGGGTGCGGGTCGTGCGCGCCTGAACCCCCACCTGAACCCTCACCTGAGCCCCTGTCGGATCCTGCCGAACCCCACTGAACCCCGCTGAACCCCGCGCACCCGTTACGCCCGGTCGGTCCCTCCCGGCCGGGCTTTCTGCTGCCCTGCCCGTTGACATGAACTGCCAGAGGCAGGAAGCTCGTTCGGAACTGCTCAAAACCAGCTCCCTTCAAGCAACTCGGATCAGCGAATCAGGCGCATACGAAGGCGGTAACTGCGGTGAACAAACCTGCTCTGGCCCTCGCCACGGTGTGTGCCCTCGGCGCACTCGTCCTCACGGCCTGCGGCAGCGGTGGCGGCGGCGACAACGGGGGTGACGACGGCGGCACCGGCGCCGGCCGCAAGGTGACGCTCAAGCTGGTCGCCGCCGACTACGGCGACAAGGAGGCCAACAGCTCGAAGGCCTACTGGAAGGGCGTCACCTCCGCCTTCACGGCCGCCAATCCCGACATCACGGTCGACGTCCAGGTGGTCAACTGGAACGACATCGACAAGCAGGTCAAGACGATGATCCAGAGCGGCAACGTCCCGGACGTCCTGCAGACCGGCGGCTACGCCGACAAGGTCGCCGACGACCTCCTCTACAAGGCCGAGGACGTGCTCTCCGCCGCCACCCGCGCCAACCTCATCGACAGCCTCGCCGGAGCCGGCCGCGTCAACGGCGTGCAGTACGGCATCCCCTTCGTCTCCTCGGCCCGCGCCTTCTTCTACAACAAGGCGGTCTTCCAGCAGGCCGGCATCACCCAGCCGCCCACCACCTGGGAGGAACTGCGCACGGACGCCGAACTCATCAAGGCCAAGGTGCCCGGGGTCACCCCGTACGCGCTGCCGCTCGGCCCGGAGGAGGCCCAGGGCGAGAGCATGATCTGGGAGCTCGGCAACGGCGGCGGCCCGACCGGCAAGGACGGCACGTACACCCTCGACAGCCAGGCGAACGTCGACACCTTCGGCTGGCTCAAGGCCAACCTCGTCGGCCCGGGCCTCACCTACGCCAACCCGGCCACCACCGACCGCAAGACCGCGTTCGCCGACTTCGCCGCGGGCAAGGCCGCCATGCTCAACGGGCACCCCTCGCTGATCACCATGGCGCGGGACGGCAAGGTCGACTACGGCGTCGCGCCCATCCCCGGCAAGGCGGGGCCGCTCGCCTCCACCCTCGGCGTGGCCGACTGGATGATGGCCTTCAAGAAGAACGGCCACCGCGACCAGGTCCGCACGTTCCTCGACTTCGTCTACACCGAGGACAACACGCTGCGGTTCTACGAGACCTACAACCTGATGCCGGTCACCCAGGACGCCCTGCGCGCGATGACCGACAGCGGCAAGCACAAGGACCTCGAACCGTTCTTCGCCCTGCTGCCGCACGCCTCCTTCTACCCGCTCGGCGACACCGCCTGGGACGCGGTCTCCGCCGAACTGAAGAAGTCCGTCGGCACCGCCGTCGCCGGCGACCCGGCGAAGGTGCTCGGAGACCTGCAGAAGAAGGCCCAGGACGCCGTCGCCAACAAGTAGCCCCCGGGCACACGTCAACCCGTGCCCCGGGAAAGGGCCCCGCGAAAGGCACCCGCAGTGACCCTCGACCCTCCCACCCCCCGAGCTGCCCCGCCGCGCCGACGCCGCGGCGGACTCGGCCCGCTGCCGTGGATCGCCCCGGCCGTCCTGCTGATCCTCCTCGTCGTCCTGTGGCCCGTGTACGAGATGGTCCGCACCTCGTTCCTGCGCGTCAGCACCAGCGGATTCGTCCGCGGCTCGGCCGGGCTGGACAAGTACCGCAAGCTCCTCGGCGAGGCCGACCTCGGCCACGTACTGCTGTCCACCGTGCTCTGGACCGTCGCCGTGGTCGGACTGACGATGCTGCTCTCCCTCGGCCTGGCCCAGCTGTTCGATCAGCGCTTCCCCGGCCGCAGGTTCGCCCGCTGGGCCCTGATCGCGCCCTGGGCCGCTTCCGTCCTGATGACCGCCATCGGCTTCCGGTGGATGCTCGACCGGACCGCCGGCGTGCTCAACACCGCGATGACGGACCTCGGCCTGGTCGACGGGCCCCGCGACTGGCTCGGCGATCCCGCCACCGCCTGGCCCTGGATGGTGGCCGTCGCCGTCTTCGTCTCGCTGCCGTTCACCACCTACACCCTGCTCGCCGGCCTGCAGACCGTCCCCGGCGAGCTGTACGAGGCGGCCCGGGTGGACGGCGCCTCCCGCTGGCAGTCCTACCGGAGGATCACCCTGCCGCTGCTGCGCCCGGCCTTCCTGGTCGGACTGGTGATCAACCTGATCAACGTCTTCAACTCCTTCCCGGTGATCTGGGGCATGACCCAGGGCGGCCCGAGCAGCGACACGGCCACCACCACCGTCTTCATGTACCAGCTGAAGAACACCGACATCGGGGAGTCCGCGGCCATGTCGGTGGTCAACTTCGCCCTGGTGGTGGTCATGGTCCTGGTCTTCCTCAGGGTCAGCCGATGGACGAGCCAGGAGGAGAATTGACGAACCGTCAAAGGCTGAGGAGCGGTATCCGACCGCGCACCCTGGTGGTCACCGCGCTGGCCTGGCTGCTGGCCGCGGTGTTCCTGCTCCCGTACCTGGAGATGGCGGTCACCGCGCTGCGCCCGGCCGACGAGCTGCGCGACCCGTCCTACCTGCCACGGCACTTCGCCTGGTCCAACTTCGTCGACGTCTGGCGCGACTCCACCCTCGGCGCCAACCTGAGGATCACCCTGCTGGTCGCCGGCGGATCGACCCTGCTGGTGCTGCTGGTCGCGCTGCCCGCCGCGTACCACACCGCCCGGGTCCGATACCGGGGCCGCCGGCTCTTCCTGCTGCTGGTGCTGGTCACCCAGATGTTCCAGCCGACCTCGCTGCTGGTGGGCCTGTACCGCGAGTTCTACCAGTTGGACATGCTCGACTCGGTCTGGACGCTGATCCTCTGCAACGCCGCCTTCAACCTCGCCTTCGCCGTCTGGATCCTCACCGCCTACATCGGCTCGATCCCGGTCGAGTTGGAGGAGGCCGCCATGATGGACGGCCTCGGCCGGCTGGGGGCGCTGCGCCGGGTGGTCCTGCCGCTGGCCGTGCCCGGCGTGGTGACCGCGCTGGTCTTCACCTTCATCTCCGCCTGGAACGAGTTCGTGATGGGCCTGACCCTCTCCACCACACCGGAGCGCCAGCCCCTGACCGTGGGGATCAACAGTTTCATCGGCAACTACACCGTCGAGTGGAACTACCTGTTCGCCGGCTCGGTCGTCGCGATCGTGCCGGTCGTCGTGCTGTTCGCCCTGATCGAGCGCCGGGTGGTCTCCGGACTGACCGCCGGATCGGTCAAGTGACGGTGCCCCCGGCCACGCCCCCCATCCGAGAGGACCACACCACCGTGCGCTTACGACACCCCCGCTCCCGCCGGGCGGCCCTCGCCGTCGCCCTGAGCAGCATCACCGCGCTCGCCGGGCCCGCCCTCCCCGCCCGGGCCGCGGCCCCCGGCTCCGCCGTCCTCGACCAGGGCCACCAGAGCGTCACCTGGCAGAGCCCGCAGTACGCCAAGGGCACCGTCGGCGACCCCAGGTCCTGCCCGCCGGCCGCGCAGGACCCGGGCGGCGCGGTCTGCGACCACTTCGACCTGACCGTGAACGTCCCGGCCGGCTACTGGGACGACAACCCGGAGGGCGGCGTCCCGGTCTCCGTCCGCTGGCAGAACCCCACCGACGACTTCGACCTCTACATCTACGACGCCGCGGGCAAGCAGGTCGCCAGCAGCGCGGGCACCGCCGACCCGGAGGCGACGGTGATCCCGAAGGCCTCGGGCACCTACCGCGTCCTGGTCGTCCCCTACGACGTCCACGGCGGCTCGTACACCGGCACCGCCTACCTCCCGCAGACCGCCGACGCGGGCGACCTGACCTCCTTCGGCGGCTCGCAGGGCAGCTACGACATCTCCGCGGGCACCCTGAAGGCCAAGGTCGACTTCCTCGCCGACGACCAGCTGCGCCTGCGCGCCGCCCCGGACGGCGTCCTCACCGACCCGGCGGGCAGCACGATCGTCCGCAAGCAGCCCGAACCCCAGCGCGACACCAGTACCTTCGACGCCGGCGCGTACTACGGCATCCGGTCCGCGGACCTGGTGCTGCGGGTCTACAAGCACCCGCTGCGGTTCGGCCTGTACAAGGCCGACGACCGCACCGCGCTCTGGCAGGAGGACGCCCCGCTGCGCTGGAGCACCAGCGGGCTGCGGCAGAGCCTGGCGCGCGGCGCGGACGAGCAGTTCTTCGGCGGCGGCGAGCAGAACGGCTCCTTCTCGCACCGCGACCGGACCATCCACGTCGCCAACAGCTTCGACTGGAACGAGGGCGGCTGGAACAACTCCCAGCCGTTCTACGTCTCCACGGCCGGCTACGGCGTCTTCCGCAACACCTTCGCGCCCGGCATCTACGACTTCGGCTCGCCCGTCCGCACCGGGCAGCAGGAACGCCGCCTGGACGCCTACTTCTTCACCGGTGACGTCAAGCAGGTGATCGGGCAGTACACCGCCCTGGTCGGCAAGCCCTTCATGCCGCCGGTCTACGGCCTGGAGCCCGGCGACTCCGACTGCTACCTGCACAACGCCAACCGCGGCGAGCGGCACACCCTGGACGCGCTGAAGGTCGCCGACGGGTACGTGAAGAACCAGATGCCGCTGGGCTGGATGCTGGTCAACGACGGCTACGGCTGCGGCTACGAGAACCTGGCGCAGACCGGCGAGGGCCTGCGCAAGGACCACGCCCAGCTCGGCCTCTGGACCCAGAACGGCCTGCCCGACCAGGCCGCCGAGGTCAAGGCCGGCGTCCGGGTGCGCAAGCTCGACGTGGCCTGGGTCGGCAACGGCTACGACTTCGCGCTGAACGCCTGCGACCAGGCCAAGGCCGGCATCGAGGACAGCAGCGACGCCCGCGGCTTCGTCTGGCTGCCGGTCTCCTGGGCCGGCGCGCAGCGCTGCGGCGTGCTGTGGAGCGGCGACCAGAGCCTGTCCTGGGACTACATCCGCTGGCAGATCCCCACCTACGCCGGCGCCACCATGTCCGGCATCGCCTACAACACCGGCGACGTCGGCTCGATCTTCCGCCGCGACCCCGCGATGTACACCCGCGACCTGCAGTGGAAGGCCTTCCTCCCGGCGATCATGACCATGGACGGCTGGGCCCGGGACATGACGGGCAAGCAGCAGCGCGACCAGCAGCCCTGGCTGGACGGCGAGCCGTACACCTCGATCAACCGCAAGTACCTGCAGCTCAAGGAGCGGCTGCTGCCGTACATGTACACCCTCTCCGCGGAGGCCACCCGCACCGGCATCGGCGCCGTCCGCCCGCTCGCCCTGGAGTACCCGCACGACCCGAACGCCCTCGGGCCGAACGCGAAGTACGAGTTCCTGGCCGGGCCCGACTTCCTGGTCGCGCCGGTCTACTCGGACACCGCCGTGCGCGACGGCATCTACCTGCCCGAGGGCACCTGGACCGACTACTGGACCGGCCGCACCTACCAGGGCCCGACCACGGTCAACGGCTACTCCGCCCCGCTCGACACCCTGCCGCTGTTCGTCCGCGGCGGCGCGATCGTGCCGATGTGGCCCAAGGGCACGCTGTCCTGGGAGAACCGGGACCGCTCCGAACTCGACTACGACCTCTACCCGCAGGCACAGGGCGACTCCTCCTACACCCTGTACGAGGACGACGGCGTCACCCGGCAGTTCACCGCGGGCTCCTCGGCCACCCAGCAGGTGGACGTGCGCACCAACCGCGCCGTCACCAGCGTCGACGTCGGTGCCAGCGAGGGCAGTTACGCCGGCAAGCCGGCCGAGCGGACGTACCGGTTCACCGTGCACGGCCGTCCGGCCCCGCGGCTGGTGGTCACCGACGACGGCCCGCTGCCCCGGTTCGACTCGGCGGCCGCGCTCGACTCGGCCTCCTCGGGCTGGTACTACGACGCCGCGACCGGAGTGACGCAGATCCGCACGCCGTCCGTCTCCACCGACGACGGCTTCTCGCTCCGCCTGATCCACGGCGGCAACTGACGGGACCGCGAGGGCGGGAGCAGGAAGTCGGCCCGGCCGAATTCCTGCTCCCGTCTCACGTTGCGGGACCGCGCTCGGCGTTCCGGCCGGAAAACACTGCGGACCCCTGCTCGCGTGATCGACGCTGGGGAACGCAATGCCGTCGCGGGTCCCGCGGGTGCGGGGCGTCCGGGAGGGGCGAACCGCGTGCCACGGCAGCCGGGCCAGCGCACCGACGGCCGCATCGAGGACCTGCACCGGGGCTCGGGACCACCCGTAAGGACGTGGCGAAGGCGCTGAACCGGCCGGAGTGAGCCGACGGGGCGTCACCCGGAGCATCGGCCCGCAACCGGGCGACTCTTGACTTCACTTGGGCCCACTGCCACTGTTTGTTCAACCTTGCGCAATTTCGCGCAGAACCGCGCAGGGTTCAACGGCCCGATGAACAGTAGGCGCCAGTTCTCTGGACGACGGTGCGTTCACCCCGGGCACCTCTTCCCCCCACTCCACCCGCGCGTGCGCCGACAAGGAGTACTCGTGTCCCTTCCCCCACCCCGCAGGCTCGCCACCGCACTGGTGGCCGCAGCCGTGCTGCTGGGCTCCGCCACCGCCACCGCCACCACCGCCTCTGCCGCGACCGGCGTCACCACCGCTTCAACGGCCGCGAGTTACACGGTCAGTGTCGGAGCGCCGATCCCCTACACCCACCCGACCGACACCCCGGCCGTCCCGTACGTGGACAAGGACGGCACCTTCTGGTTCCAGCAGTCGGCCGCGCTCTACGGCAAGAACGACCCGCGCTACTGGGACTTCTTCACCGGCACCGACTTCGACACCGCCACCCGCTCCAGCGCGGTGAGCGACGCCGTCAACCCGGCCGACCCGACCGACCGGAACAACGACACGACGGCGCGCTGCAACAACAGCCCCACCGGGCGGGAGGCGACGTCCGCCGGCGGCACCAGCGGCTACGCCCAGAAGAACTACTGCGACCTCTCCGGGATCTGGACAGACCCCGACACCGGCGACTGGTACGGGCTGGTGCACAACGAGTTCACCCCGCAGCCCTTCGGCGACGGGCTGCACTACGACGCGATCGACTACGCGGTCTCCACCGACCAGGGCCGGACCTGGACCATCAGGGACCACGTCATCACCTCGCCGTACAGCACCAAGCGGGGCGACACCGGCCAGTTCCCGAACCAGACCTACTACTACGGCGACGGCGACCAGCGTCTCCTGGTCGACACCGCCTCCGGTTACTTCTACGTCTTCTACGGCTCCCGGGTCGTCGACAAGAGCGGCGGCTGGAAGGCCTTCCACTCGCATGTCGCCCGCGCGCCGATCTCCGCCAAGATGGCGCCCGGCTCCTGGCAGAAGTGGTACGACGGCGCGTGGTCCCAGCCCGGCACCGGCGGGCGGGAGAGCAACATGGTGCCGGTCGACTCCACCAGCGGCACCGGCTACACCCCGGCCTCGGGGGAGTACGACCCGGCCAATCCGGGGACGGCGAGCCAGCAGATCGCGGCCGGGACGATGCCCCCGACCTCGCCGCTGTTCGTCATGGACGTGACGTACGACGCCCACCTCGGGCTGTACATCGGCGAGCCGCAGGCCGTGGACCAGAGCGGCAACGCGCCCCAGCGCTACTACGCCACCGCGGACCTCGCCACCCAGAAGTGGGCGCCGATCGGCGACAGCGGCAGCTATCACACCGCCTCCTGGTACCGCTGGTTCCTGGACGGCGCCAACCGGACCGGTTCGGCGATCGTGGGCCGGACCTTCCGCTCCTACTGCGCGTTCGGGTGCTCCGGCGGCGCGTCCGGCGAGTACGTGAACGTCACCATCGACTCCACCGCGCCCGCCGCACCGCCCGTCGACCCTGGCAAGGCGTACCGGATCGCCAACGGCGACGGACGGGTGCTCGCCCAGGCCGCCGGAAGCTCTGCCACCACCTCGGTGGCGGGCGGGACCGGCTCGGCGCTGGAGTCCTGGACTTTCACGGCCGACGGCGACGGCTCCTACCTGATCGCCAACGCCGCCACCGGGCAGCTGTTGGGCGTCGACTCCTCGGCGAAGAGCGGCCGAGCCTGGGGCGCCAAGCCCACCGTGGGCTCGGCTCCGGCGGGCGGGCCGACCGTCGGCCAACGGTGGTTCCTGATCCCGGGTCGGACGCCCGGCGGCTCCGGCACCGGCTCGCTGCGGATCGTCAACCGCTACAGCGGACTCGTCCTCGGCCTCTCGGCGACCGCCGGGCGGCTCACCGAGACCACCCCGAACCGGAGTTGGACGGACACCGGCGGCAGCCCGGTGGGCGGCGCGCGGACCGCCGCCGAGCAGACCCTCACGCTCACCGCCACCGGAGCGGCTCCGCTGACCGGCACCCACACGGTGGTGGCCTCGGGCAAGGCGCTGGACGACCCGAACCACTCCACCGGACAGGGCACCCAGCTCATCACCTGGAGCCCCAACGGCGGCCCGAACCAGGACTGGGTCTTCACCCGGCAGGCCGACGGCAGCTACCAGGTCGTCAACGGCGAGTCGAAGCTCTGCCTGGACGTCAGCGGCGGCTCGACGGCGGCCGGCGCCAAGGTGATCCAGTGGGCCTGCACCGGTGGTGCCAACCAGCGGTGGACCGCCACCCCCGTGACGGGCGGCGGCTACGCCCTCGTCTCGCAGCGCAGCGGCCTGCTGCTGACCACCGCGTCCACCGCGGACGGCGCGCCGGTCACCCAGCAGCCCGACACCGGCTCGGCGCTCCAGCACTGGGCGATCGGCTGAGCCCCTGAGTGGGAACGTCCTGGGCCCGCGGAAGCCGTCCGCGGGCCCAGGACGTGATCGTCGTCGATTAATTTGATCGGTAGCCAAATAAATACGGGGCCTCAGCCCCGGTTCATCGCGCGCACCGGGTCCCGGTAGACCGCGTCGAGGGCGAGCAACGCGCCGCCGCGGGCGGTGCCGGTGAGTCCGACCCGGGACAGGACGATCTCGCAGCCGCCGGCGTTCGGTGCCATCACGCGTTCGCGGACCTGCTCGGTGACGCCGTCGATCAGGTACGCGCCGAAGTACGCGAAGTGCCCGCCGAGCACCACCAGCCGGGGGTTGAGGATGTCGACCAGCAGGGCGAGCCCGGGGGCGAGGTTGTCGCCGATGTGGCGCAGCGCGTCCAGGGTGCGGGCGTCCCCGGCCTCCGCCCGGCCGCGCAGCTCGGCGAGGCGCCGCTCCAGGTCCACCATCGGGTCCCAGACCATGTCGCCGGGGTCGGCGGCGTACCGCAGCAGGGCCCCGCGGCCGATCGTGGTCTCCCAGCAGCCGCGCCGGCCGCAGGCGCAGAGCTGCTCGGAGGGCACCAGCTGGAGGTGGCCGACCTCCCCGGCGTAGCCGCCGGTGCCGCGCAGCAGCTGTCCGCCGGCGATGATGCCGACGCCCACGCCGGTCTGGCCGGTGACGTAGACGAGGTCGCGGACGTGGTCGGCGGAGGCCTGGACGTATTCGGCCAGGGCGCCCAGCTTGGCGTCGTTCTCCAGGTGCAGCTCAGGGGCGCCGGGGCCGAGCCGCTCGCGCAGGCCGTCGAGCGCCGGCACGTCGCTCCAGCCGATGTTGGAGGCGTAGCTGACGCTTCCGGTGGCCAGGTCGATGGTGCCCGGGGTGGCCAGGGTCACCCCGACGACGCGCCCGCCCGCGCGCGTCAGCCGGTCGATGCCCCGGGTGATCAGCTGGGCCGTGGTGTCGAGGACGGCGTCGGGGCCCGCCGCGCGCACGTCGAACGGCACCCGCTCCTCGGCGGTGACCCCGCCCTTGAGGTCGAGCGCGAGCAGGCTGACGTAGTCCACGTTGATCTCGGCGCCGATGCCGTGGACGCCGGTCCCGTCGATCTCGACGGCCTGCCCGGGTCTGCCGACGGTGCCGCGGTCCCGCTCGGCCTCGCCCTCGCGGATCAGACCGCCGTCGAGGAGCTCCGCGGTCAGGTTGGACACGGTGGCCTTGGGCAGGCCGGTGTCCTCGGCGATCCGGGAGCGGCTGCGCGGGCCCTCGTCGCGCAGGAGTCGCAGCACCATGCCCAGGTTGGCCCGGCGGGCCGACGAGCGGTCCCGGGCCACGGCGGGCCCCGCCATCGCGAGGTTCCGCACGCCGGTTCCGTCCAGTGCTGAGCCCATCGCTCACTCCTCTCACGCGCTCCCCGGGGACCGGGCGGAGCCCGCGCCGCGCGGGCCGTCGTGGCAGGTCCGCCACGGCTCTTGACTTTAGCAAGGGTTAGTTCAAACAATAACCGAACGAATTCACCACGGCCCGGTTCCCCCACCGAGGAGACGCACGTGAAGGCCAGACCCACCACCACCCTCGCCGCCGCGGCAGCGGTCCTCACCGCATCGACCCTCCTGGCCGGCTGCTCGTCCGGCGGCGGGCAGTCGACCGGCTCCGCCGCGGGGCCCGTCACGCTGGACTTCTGGGGCTGGGCCCCCGGCTACGACCGGGTGGTGGAGAAGTTCAACCAGACCCACCCGAACATCCGGGTGACCTTCGCCAAGACCGCCTCCGGGTCCAAGGGCGGCTACACCAAGATGCTCACCGCCGCCAAGGCCGGCAACGCCCCCTGCCTCGCCCAGGTCGGCTACGAGACCCTGCCGAGCTTCGCCGCCGCGGGCGCCCTCACCGACATCACCGAGCACACCGCCGACGCCAAGGGGCAGTTCGCCGACTGGACCTGGAAGCAGGTCACCATCGAGGGCAGGACCTACGGCATCCCCGTCGACACCGCGCCGATGGCGCTGTTCTACCGCAAGGACCTCTTCGCCCAGTACGGCATCGACAAGCCCCCCACCACCTGGGAGGAGTACGCCGCCGACGCCGCCAAGGTGCACGCCGCCGACCCGACCGTCCACCTCGGCAACTTCGGCAACGACGCCTACAACTACGCCGGGCTCGCCTGGCAGGCGGGCGCCAAGTGGTTCGGCACCGCCGGGGACACCTGGCAGGTGAGCCTGAACAGCGAGGCCAACCGGAAGGTCGCCGGCTTCTGGCAGGGCCTGCTGGAAAAGAAGCTCCTCAAGGCCGACCCGAGCTACGATCCCTCGCTCTACGCCGACCTGACGAACGGCAAGGTCCTCAGCGACGTCAACGCGGTCTGGAACGCCCCCACCCTGGCGAGCAGCGTCAAGAGCGGCGCCGGCCAGTGGGCGGTCGCCCCGATGCCCGTGTGGGACGCCGGCAACCCCGTCTACGGCAACGACGGCGGCTCGGCCACCGCCGTCCTCAAGGGCTGCGCCCACGCGAAGGAGGCCGCCGAGTTCGCCACCTGGATGAGCACCGACGCCGCGAGCCTCGGGGACCTGATCAAGGTCACCGGCATCTACCCGGCCGCGACCTCGGGCCTGTCCAACCCCGCGCTCGCCCAGCCCGACCCGTTCTACGGCGGGCAGGTGATCTTCGACGTGTTCAAGGCCGAGACCGCGCACATCAGCACCGACTGGCAGTGGGGCCCCACCATGACGCAGACCTCCACCGACCTCGGCGACGGCCTCGGCAGGGCCGGCACCGGCGGATCCACCCTGCCGGAGGTGCTCGCCGAGGTGCAGGGCAAGACGGTGGCCGGCCTGAAGCAGCAGGGCCTGGCCGTCTCCGGCTGACGCCCCGTCGACCGGCCCCGCACCCACCCCCACGGATGCGGGGCCACCCGGTGACCGGCCCGCCGGACAGACCCTGACCCGGTCGGATCAAGGAGAGGCAGCACACGCATGACCACCGCCCCCGGGCGGACAGCAGCGGTGAAGCCGGTCGCTCGGGCGACCGGACGCCCCCGGGGCCGCGGCCGGACCGCCGCCCTGTTCCTGGCCCCCTTCCTGCTGCTGTTCACGACCCTGTACCTCGCGCCGATCGGCTACACCGTCCACGAGAGCCTGTACCGGATGCGGCGCTCCGGGCTCGGCCTCTCGGCACCCACCGAGGTGTTCGCCGGCCTCGGCAACTACGCCACCGCACTGGGCGATCCGGAGTTCCGCGGCTCGCTGCTGCGGGTGCTGCTGATCGGCCTGGTCCAGGTGCCGCTGATGCTGCTGCTGGCCCTCGTCCTGGCGCTGCTCCTGGACGCCGGGTCGACGATGTTCAAGCGGTTCTTCCGGCTGGCGTTCTTCCTGCCCTACGCCCTGCCCGGGGTGGTCGGCGCGATCATGTGGTCGTACCTGGTCGCCCCCGGGCTGAGCCCGATCACCGCGGCGGCCGAGCACCTCGGACTGCACCTGAACCTGACCTCCGACGCCATGCTCGGCCCGACCATCGGCAACATGCTCACCTGGGGCTGGACCGGCTACAACATGCTGATCATCCACTCCGCCCTGCAGTCCATCCCGGCGGAGCTCAGCGAGGCGGCCGTCATGGACGGCTGCTCCGCCCTCGGCATCGCCTGGCGGATCAAGGTGCCGATGATCCGCCCCGCCCTCGTGCTGACCACGGTGTTCTCCATCATCGGCACCGCGCAGCTCTACAACGAGCCGGCGATCCTGCACAACGTCGCCCCGAACCTGAGCAGCAGCTACACCCCCATCTACGCCGCGTACAACGCCGTGGACGGCAACAACTTCAACCTCGCCGCCACCGAGTCCGTCGTCCTCGCGCTGCTGGCCTTCGCCCTCTCCTTCGGCTTCCTCAAGCTCGTCCAGCGCCGCGGAGCCGCCCTGTGAACCCTGTGAACCCTGGGGACCCCGCCCTGACCTCCCGCGGCAAGCGCCCGCCGGCCTCCCGCTGGCTCGTGCTCGGCGTGCTGCTGCTCGCCTCCGTCTACTTCCTCGCCCCGGTGTGGTGGCTGCTGGTCGCCTCGACCAAGACCAGCAGCGGCCTGTTCTCCGGGAACGGCTTCTGGTTCGGCGACTTCGCCCTCCTCGACAACCTCGACCAGGTATTCACCCGCCAGGACGGCGTCTACTGGCAGTGGCTGGGCAACAGCGCCCTCTACGCGGTGGGCGGAGCCGGCGTCAGCACCCTGGTCTCCGCCATGGCGGGCTACGCACTGGCCAAGTACCGCTTCCGCGGCCGGGAGCTGACCTTCAACGGCGTCCTCGCGGCGGTGCTCGTCCCGCAGCCGCTGCTGGCCGTCCCGCTCTACCTGCTGTTCTCCCGGCTCCACCTGGTCGACACCTACTGGGCGGTCCTGCTGCCGAGCATGGTCAGCCCCTTCGGGGTCTACCTCGCCCGCATCTACGCCGCCGCCTCCGTCCCCGACGAGATCATCGAGGCCGGACGGATCGACGGCGCCGGCGAACTGCGGATCTTCGCCACCATCGCGCTGCGGGTGATGTCCCCCGCACTGGTCACCGTCTTCCTGTTCCAGTTCGTCTCCATCTGGACCAACTACCTGCTGCCCGTCCTGATGCTGGCCGACGACCACCTCCAGCCGGTCACCGTGGGCGTCGTCGGCTGGCAGGCCCAGCGGGCGCTCGGCCCGGGTGCACCGCCGCTCAACATCGTGGTCACCGCCGCCATGGTCTCCGCGATCCCCCTGGTCGTCCTGTTCCTGTCCCTGCAGCGCTTCTGGCGCGCCGGCCTCACCGCCGGCAGCACCAAGTGAGCCCGGCAGCACCCTGTGAGGAGTCCCGCGTGCCCGCGAGGTACCACCTGCGGTTCCAGCTGCACCCGACCCCCGACGCCGCCGAACGGGCCGCCGAACTGGCCGACTTCTGCCGGGAGTCCGGTGTGGACGAGGTCGTGCTCCTGCTCGGCGCCGAGGAGCTCTTCGCCGGGCACCCGTCCGGAGCGGCCGAGGACCGCCTCCACGAGACCGCCGCCACCGCCGCCGCCGTACTGCGCGGGGCCGGGCTCGACGTCAGCCTCAACCCCTGGGTGACCGCCGGCCACGCCGACCGCGGGCGGGTCGACCGACTGGGCTTCGCCCCCATGGTCGGCCCGGACGGGACGGCGGCCGCCGCCCAGGCCTCCTTCGCCTGCCCGCGCTTCCGCTCCTGGATCACCGCCCACTACGCCCGCTTCGCCGACCTCGGTCTGCGGGTGCTGTGGCTGGAGGACGACTTCCGCTACCACAACCACGCGCCGCTCACATGGGGCGGAGGGTTCGAGCCGCTGATGCTCGACCGGCTCGGCGAGCTGGTGGGGGAGCCGGTGACCCGGGAGCAGGTGCTCGCCGCGGTGACCGCCCCCGGCACCCCCCACCCGTGGCGGGCCCTGCTGCAACAGGTCTGGCGCACCGCCCAGTCGGAGGTCGCGGCGCAGATCGCCGCCGCGGTCGCGGAGCGGTCCGACGGACGGACCACGCTCGGGCTGATGAGCTCCGAGCCCGGCGTCCACTCGGTCGAGGGCCGCGACTGGCCCGCCCTCTTCGAGGCCCTCGCCATCGACGGTCAGGTCTCGCACCGCCCGCACTTCGCCCGCTACGGCGACGCCCCCGGCCGCGAACTCAGCTTCTCCGTCTGGATGCTGGAGGTCCAGCGGGTCCTGCGGCCACCGCACGTCCGCAGCGAACCGGAGATCGAGAACTGGCCGCACACCGCCTGGTCCAAGTCCGACACCCAGACCTGGTCCGAGCTGGTCGCCGCCCAACTCGCGGGCTCCGACGCGATGTTCCTCAACGTTCATCCGATGCAGTCGGGCCGGCCCGGCCGCTTCCCGCGCGTCGCCGAGCTGCTGCGCCGCTCCCGGCCCGCGCTCGACCACCTCGCCGAGCGTACGCCCCACCGGCTCTCCACCCACGGGGTGGCACTGCCGGTACGCCAGGACGCCGCCGCCCACGTGCGCACGAGCCAGGGCGGCGACCTCGCCGACCTCGCCGTGGACCCGGGCCCGGCGGCGGACTTCCTGCTCCGCTACGGCGTGCCGGTGACCGCCGAGGACGCCCCGGTGCGGGTCCTGTTCGGGCAGCTCGCCTGGGCCTACGACGACACCGAGATCCGGCGGATGCTCGCCGGCGGGCTGCTGCTGGACGGCACGGCGGCTCTCATCCTCGCCACCCGCGGCTTCGCGGACCTCCTCGGTGTCACCGTCGAGGAGGTGGTCGGACGCGAGGACGGGTCCGGCCCCGGCCCGTACGCGCTGGAGCGGGTGCTCCCGGTGCCCGGGCCGGACGGCAGCCACGGCGCCCACCTCAGCGTCAACGTCCAGCCGGCCCTGGCCCGACTGCGGCCGGCGCCGGGCGCCGAGACCTGGACCGAGATCCTCACTCCCGACCACCGGGTCTGGGGCGCCGGCCGCTGCGTCTTCACCAACGGACTCGGCGGACGGGTCGCGGTGCTGGCCGCCACCGCGGTCGGGCTGCTGCCGCACGACGACGACGGCCAGCGCCTGCTGCACGCCGCGATCCGCCGCCTGGAGGGCGACCGTCCGACCCTGCCGCTGGTCGGCGGCGGACCGCATCTGATCCCGCACCTCACCCGCACCGAGGACGGCTGGCAGCTTGCCGTGGCCAACGGCAGCGCCGACCCGGCCCGTCCGCGGGTGCACCTGCCCGGCGCGGCCACCGGGGCGCGAGCCACGCTGCTCGCCCCCCTCGCCGCGCCCGAGGCGACCGCCGTCACCGTGACCGGCCGCGACCTGGAGTCCGATGGGGAGCTGCCGCACCGCGGCTGGCTGCTGGTCCACTGGCGATGACGGCCGGCGCCCGTCGGCGTCGTGCACAGGTGTGGTCAAAGCTGTGTGCCCGTTGCAATCAATGAGCATCGCTGATCTCATGTGAGCAGAATCTGCGCACAAGTGCGCAGTGAAGGGGAGGCATCATGAGCCACGTCGAGCAGGAGATCGCCGGCCAGCCGGAGTGCTGGCGCCGGGCCCTGGAGCTGGAGCCTGCGGGGCTCCCGGACGACGGAGAACGGGTGGCCGTCATCGGCTGTGGCACCTCCCTCTACATCGCCCAGGCGTACGCGGCGCTGCGCGAGTCCGCGGGGCTGGGCGAGACCGACGCCTTCGCCGCCTCGGAGTTCCCGGCCGCCCGCGGCTACGACCGACTGGTCGCCCTCAGCCGCTCCGGCACGACGACCGAAGTGCTCGCCGCCCTCGGCCGCGCCGGGCGTATCCCCAGCGTCGCCATCACCGGCGACCTCGACACGCCGATCAGCACGGCCGCCGGCACCGTGGTCGACCTGGAGTTCGCCGACGAGGAGTCGGTGGTGCAGACCCGCTTCGCCACCACCGCGCTCGCGCTGCTGCGCGGCCGCCTCGGGCTGGCCCCGGCCGACCTGCCCGAGCAGGCCGAGCGGGCACTGACCGAGCCCCTGCCGGAAGGGGCCGTCGGAGCGGGCCAGTTCACCTTCCTCGGCACGGGCTGGACGGTCGGCCTGGCCAACGAGGCGGCGCTCAAGCTCCGGGAGGCGGCCGGCGCCTGGACCGAGTCCTACCCGGCGATGGAGTACCGGCACGGCCCGATCAGCATCGCCGCCCCCGGCCGGGTGGTGTGGTTCTTCGGCGAGCCGCCGACCGGGCTGCTGGCACAGGTCCGGACCACCGGTGCCCGTACCTCGGTGACCACCCTCGACCCGCTCGCCGACCTGGTGCGCGCCCAGCGCCTCGCGGTCGCGCTGGCCACCGGCGCGGGCCTGGACCCCGACCGGCCGCGCAACCTGACCCGCTCGATCGTCCTCGCCCAGCCGTGACGAGCGTGACCGCCCTCGACCTCGGCGGCACCCAGGGCCTGTCCGGCGTCGGATCAGGAGCGTCTCACGGTGGAGAAGCGCTCGCGGCCGACGGCCCATCGGCCGCGGCGCATCACGGCGACCAGGTCGAAGGTCTCGGAGTCGACCACGACGAGGTCGGCGAGCTTGCCGGTCTCCAGTGAGCCGATCGAGTCGCTCAGGCCGAGCAGCCGGGCCGGGGTCGCTGACAGGGACTCCACGACCTGGCCGAGCGACAGGCGGTGGACGGTGAGGGACCGTCTGAAGACCCGGTCGAGGGTGAGGGTGGAGCCGGCGATGGAGCTGCCGTCCGGGAGCATCGCGACGCCGTTCTCGACCCGGACCTGGAGGGGGCCGAGGGGGTAGAGGCCGTCGCCCATGCCGGCGGCGCCCATGGCGTCGGTGATCAGGGCGACGCGGGCGGGGCCGGCGGTGCCGTAGGCGAGGTCGAGGACGGCGGGGTGCAGGTGGACGCCGTCGTTGATCAGTTCGACGGTGACCCGCTCGTCCTCCAGCAGGGCCACGATGGGGCCGGGGGCGCGGTGGGCGATGCCGGGCATGGCGTTGAAGAGGTGGGTGGCGACGGTGGCGCCGGCGTCGATCGCCTCCAGGGTGGTGGTGTAGTCGGAGTCGGTGTGGCCGACGGCGGCGATGACGCCGAGGTCGGCGAGCATGCGGACGGAGTCGAGGCCGCCGGGGAGTTCGGGGGCGAGGGTGACCATGCAGGCGTGGCCGCGGGCGGCGTCGACCAGTTTGCGGACGAGTGCCGGGTCGGGGTCGCGCAGCAGGTCGGGGCGGTGGGCGCCGCAGCGGTTGTGGG
>NZ_JBVHHY010000026.1:0-133914 GCF_055560835.1 Kitasatospora sp. NPDC023120
TCCGCAAAACAGACACCACGAAGCCGCCGCCGGAGAAGAAGACAAAGAAGTCCAGCACCCCTCGACCTCGCCGCACAGGTTAAAGATCAAGCTAGAAGACCGAGCAGCCGGAGAGGGTGGTCAGGGTGTCCAGGGCGGTGACCGCGGCGACGGAGTTGCCGGCCTGGTCGAGGCGCGGGCCCCAGGCGCAGACGGCGGCGCGGCCGGGGAGTATGGCGAGGATGCCGCCGCCGACGCCGCTCTTGCCGGGGAGGCCGACGCGGAAGGCGAACTCGCCGGCGGCGTCGTAGGTGCCGCAGGTGAGCAGGACGGCGTTGATGCGCTTGGCCTCGCTGCGGGACATCAGGTGGGTGCCGTCGGCCCGCACGCCGTAGCGGGCGAGGAAGGAACCGGCCAGGACGAGGTCGCGGCAGCTGGCGGTGAGGGCGCAGTGGGCGTAGTAGTGCTCCAGGACGGTCTCGACCGGGTTCTCCAGGTTGCCGTGGCTGGCGATGAAGTGGGCCAGCGCGGCGTTGCGGTGCCCGTGCGCGGCCTCGGAGGCGGCGACCACCGGGTCGCTGTCGAGCTCCGGGTTGCCGGACTCGCGGCGCAGGAACTCCCGTACCGCGCCGGAGGCGTCGCCGGTCATGGTCTGCAGGCGGTCGGTGACCACCAGGGCGCCCGCGTTGATGAAGGGGTTGCGCGGGATGCCGTGCTCGGTCTCCAGCTGCACCAGGGAGTTGAACGGGTTGCCGGACGGCTCGCGGCCGACGCCCCGCCAGAGCGAGTCACCGCCGTAGGCGACCGCGAGCGCCAGGGAGAACAGCTTGGACACGCTCTGGACGGAGAACGGCTGCTCCCAGTCCCCGACGCCGTACAGCTCGCCGTCGATGGTGGCGACGGCCATGCCGAAGGCCTCCGGGTCGGCACTGGCGAGGGCCGGGATGTAGTCGGCGACCCGGCCCTGGCCCCGGGTCGCCCGGGCGGCCGTCTCCGCGGCCGCCAGCAGCACGGGCCAGTCCAGGCTCTCCCCGCCGGGCACACCGTTCAACGTTCTTCCTCCACCGACAACACCGAGTACGGACACCGGACACCGGACGCGAGACGCGAGACGCGAGACGCGAGTCGCGACCGGGACCGGGCGCGAGCGGCGTCCCGGTCCGACCAGGATTATGCGTGTTTCGGGCGGGTGGTTCGGTACGGGGGTGGGCGCAGCCGGGTCAGGGGGCGTCGGCGGGAGTGCCGGTGGGGGCCGGGACGGGCGGGCCGGTGAGCAGGGTGCCGGTGTCGGAGTAGGGCCGGCCGTTGGGCACGCAGCCGTGCAGGCCCTTGATCTGCTGCATCATCACCGGCGCCGGGGCGCCCGGCGCGGGGCAGTCGACGTGGCCGTTGCCGAGGATGTGGCCGACCTCGTGGTTGACCGCCAGCGCGTGGTAGAGCTCGGGCTCGCCCCGGTAGAACTCGGACAGCTCGGTCCAGCGCTTGAGGTTGATCACCACCTGGTGGGTGACGCCGCAGTTGACCCAGCCGCCGGTGTCCAGCCCGTACTGGCCGCAGATCCGGTCGGTGGACTGCGGGGTGGCCAGGTAGACGGTGAAGTCCACCGGGTCGGCGGGCACGCGCTGGAAGGAGGCCGTGCCGCCGGCGGCCCAGCCGCCCCGGACGTCGCCGAGGACGGCGTCCACCTCGGCGGCGAACTGCTCCGGGCTCTCGGCGATGCCGTTCTCCACCCGCACCTTGTAGCGGTACAGGTGCTCGCCGGTGCCGAAGCGGGCGGAGCCGCCGGGGGCGGTGGTGAACGCGAGCGGGGCCGGGCCGTCGTCGCGCCACGGCTGCCACCACAGCAGGCCGGCCGTCAGGGCGGCGACCACGGCGAGGGCGAGCGCGCCGTGCCAGGGCTTGCGGGGGAGAAGGCTTCCGGCGCGGAGGTTTCCGGGGCGCAGACGGGTGAGCGCCCTCAACGGGCGGTCCCGGTGGGGAGGCCGGGGGCGGTGGTGTCCGGTCGGGCGGGTATCGGGGCCAGGGTGGGCATGGTGGCACGGCTCCAGGGCGGTATGGACGGGGACGTACCCGGAGGAACGGGCGGGGGCGGGGTCACAGTTCAGGGGGCCCGTCGGATGCGGGGCGCGTCCGGTTCCCGGAACCGCTCGAAGGTGTCACCCGTACGGCGTGTCCCTGGGGTCGGGCGCCGGATTCAGGTGGGGTGGTGCCGGTCGATCCGTTCCCCGCGCACCTTGTTGGAGGCACCGCCATGTCCACTACCGCCGTCTTCACCGTCGACGGGATGAGCTGCGGGCACTGCGAGAGGACGGTCAGCGCCGGCCTCTCCGCCCTGCCGGGCGTCACCGACGTCGTCGCCGACGCGCGGAGCGGGCGCGTCACCGTGGCCTCCGCGCAGCCGCTGGACGAGGACGCGGTGCGCGGTGTGGTCGACGGGGCCGGGTTCACGTTCGTCGGCCTGGTCTGAGGGCCTGACGGAGACGGGCGGCGGGGTCCGTCGCGCCCCGCCGCCCGTCGTCACACGGCTCAGCCCATGCTCTTCGCGCCGTCCAGGGACTCCCGGATGATGTCGGCGTGGCCCGCGTGCTGGGCGGTCTCCGCGACGACGTGCAGCAGCACCCGGCGGGCCGACCACTCGGCGTCCGCCTCGAACCACGGGGCCTTCGGCAGCGGCTGGGTGGCATCCAGGTCGGGCAGGGCGGCCACCAGCTCGTCCGTCCGGCGCGCCACCTCCTCGTACGCGGCCAGGACGCCGGCCAGCGTCTCCCCGGGCAGCATGCGGAACTCGTCCGCGCGGCGGGCGAAGTCCTCCTCGGTCCAGGTGGTGAAGTCGGGCATCGCCGACGGCCCGGCCACGATGAACTCCGCCCAGAGCCGCTCGACCGTGGTCACGTGCTTGATCAGGCCGCCCAGGCACAGCGTGCTCGCGGTGGTCCGCAGGCCGGCCTGCTCGTCGGTGAGGTCGCGGGTGGTGAAGCGCAGGAAGTGCCGCTGCTTCGCCAGCGCCACCAGGAGATCGGCGCGCTCGCCGGTGGGGACGGGGGTGGTGGCGGCGTCGGTCGTGGTGGTGGTCGTGGTCATGGCTCCGGCCTTCCGTTCGGTTCCTGCTCTCTCGGACAAGACCAACACTACGGACCATTGCGGTCACTTCCTGTCCTGAATTCCGAGGAGAATCGGAGGCATGGCGAACACCAGCACCCGGACGCTGCGACTGCTCTCCCTGCTCCAGACCCACCGGTACTGGCCCGGTGACGAACTGGCCGACCGGCTCGGCGTCTCCGTCCGCACCCTGCGCCGCGACATCGACCGGCTGCGCGAACTCGGCTACCCCGTCGAGGCGCAGCGCGGCGTCGACGGCGGGTACCAGCTGGCGGCGGGCGCGGCGCTGCCGCCGCTGGTCATCGACGACGAGGAGGCGGTGGCCCTCGCGGTCGGCCTGCAGGCAGCCGCGGAGAGCCCGGTGGAGGGCGTCGCCGAGGCCTCGGTACGGGTGCTGGCGAAGGTGGTCCAGGTGATGCCGGCCCGGCTGCGCCGCCGGGTGGAGGCGCTGCGGGCGGTGACCGTCCCGGTCGACTGGGGCAGCCGGGCGGGCGCAGGCGTCGACCCGGACATCCTCACCGTGGTGGCCCTCGGCTGCCGCGACGGCGAACGGCTGCGCTTCGCGTACACCGCCGCCGACGGGCGCGGTACGGAACGGCACGTCGAACCGCACCGGCTGGTCTGCCTCCACCGCCGCTGGTACCTCGTCGCCTACGACCTCGACCGCGCCGACTGGCGCAGCTTCCGCCTCGACCGGCTGACCGCCCCGCAGGGCAGCGGCGCCCGCTTCGCCCCGCGTACCCTCCCGGCCGCCGACGCGGCGGAGTTCGTCCGCGCGGGCCTCAACGGGATGCCGCGCCCGCACCGGGTGGAGGCACTGGTCGACGCGCCGGCCGACTTCGTCCACGCCCGGGTCGGCCGCTGGGGCACGGTCGAGCCCGTCGCCCCCGGCCGCTGCCGGCTCCTCATGACCGCCGACTCCCTCGACTGGCCCGCCATGGCCCTGGGGTCGCTGGGCGCCGAGTTCGAGGTGGTCGGCCCGCCCGGGCTGCGCACGCTGCTGGCGGACTGGAGCACCCGCTTCGGGCGGGCGGCCGCAGCGGGGGAGGGGGCGGGGGAGGGGGCGGGAGAGGCGGAGGCGGGGACGGAGTAGGAAGTCGGCCCGGTCGACTTCCTACTCCGGGGCTTCGGGGCTTCGGGGCTGCGGGACGCTGTGGGCTGCCGGCTCCGGGCTACGGGGCGATGGCGTCGAGGGTGGCCCGCAGGCGGGTGAGGGCGGGCCGGAGGTCGGCGAGCGGGGGTGTGGCGAGGGCGAGGCGGATGGCGTTGGGGTGGTGGGGGGTGGTGGCGAAGGCGTCGGCGGTGGAGATCAGGATGCCCTCGGCGGCGAGCGCGTCCGCCACGTAGTCGGGGCGCTGGTGGGGTTCGAGGGCGAGCCAGAGGATGTACGAGGTGGGGTGGGCGGTGGTGGCCAGCCCGGCGAGCGCGGTGCGGGCGATGGACTGGCGGGCGGCGGCGTCCGCGCGGCGCTCCCCCTCCAGGCGGGCGACCGTGCCGTCCGCCAGCCAGCCGGTGGCGAGGGCGGTGATCAGACCGGGCGCGCCCCAGGCCGCCGTGCGCAGGTGGGTGGTCGCGGCCCGCAGCAGGCGGCCGGGCAGGACGGCGAAGCCGAACCGCAGCCCGGGCGCCACATTCTTGGACAGCCCGGCGACGTAGCAGGTGTGCTCGGGCGCGAGGGCGTGCAGCGGCGGGGGCGGCGCGCTCTCCAGGAAGGCGTACGTGCCGTCCTCGATCAGCGTGCAGCCGTGCTCCGTGGCCAGCCCGGCCACGCGGCTCCGCTGCGCCCGGTCGAGCACCCAGCCCAGCGGGTTGTGGACGGTCGGCACGGTGTACACCGCGCGCACCGGACGCGTGCGGCAGAGCCGGTCCAGCGCGTCGAGGTCCGGTCCCGCCGGGGTGACCGAGACGGGCGCCAGGTCGAGCCCGTGCGCGGCGGCGAGCAGCTTGACGCCGGGGTAGCTGAGCGCGTCCACGGCGAGGACGTCCCCGGGCCGGGTGAGGGTGCGCAGGACGCAGTCCAGCGCCTGCTGCGCCCCGTTGGTCAGCAGCACGTTCTCGGGCGCGGTGTCGACGCCGCGGTCCAGGAGGTACGTGGCAACGGCGGCCCGGTCGTGCCGGTGGCCGCCCGGCGGGTGCTGGCGCAGCAGGGCCTCGGCGTCACCGGAGGAGGCGAGGGCGCGCAGGGCCTGCCGCAACAGGTCGCCCTGGTCGGGGGAGAGCGGCTGGTTGAAGGAGAGGTCTGCCACCCGGGGCACCGGGAGCGTGCGGGAGGGTTCGAGACCGTCGTAGCCGGTGCGCACCCGGACGAAGGTGCCCCGGCCCTGTTCGCCCACCACCAGCCCGGCGGCCGCCAGTTCGGCGTACACCCGGGTGGCGGTGGCGAGGGCGACCCGCCGCTCGCGGGCGAGGGCGCGGTGGGTCGGCAGCCGGGTGCCCGCCGGGAGCGCGCCGGAGCGGATCGCGGTCGCGTACTCGTCGACGATGGCCTTGTAGGAGGGCGGTCGCACGGGTCACCTGCCGTTCCTGGGTGTGGCGTGCGCAGGAGTGTATCCAGGACAATAACTGGATTGTCCTGGACGGGTGTTCCTAGTCTCGGAGTGTCCGGCGGCGAGGCCAGGAACGGAGCACACGCCCATGACCATCCGCAGCGAGCGGGACGAGCAGGTCGTCACCGTCACCATCGACCGGGAGAAGAAGCTCAACGCCCTCGACTACCCGACGATCGACGCACTGCTCGCCGAGCTGGACCGCATCGACGCTGACGACACCGTCCGTGCGGTGATCCTCACCGGCGCCGGGCAGCGGGCGTTCAGCGCGGGCGCCGACATCCCGTCCCTGGCCGCCAGTCTCGCCGGCGGCCCCGAGCAGGCGCTGCGCGAGTTCGTCCGGCGCGGCCACACCCTCACCCGGCGGATCGAGGAGTTCCCCAAGCCGATCATCGTCGCGGTCAACGGCCTTGCGTACGGCGGTGGTTGCGAGGTCACCGAGGCCGCGCCGCTGGCCGTCGCCGCCGAGCACGCGACGTTCGCGAAGCCGGAGATCTCGCTCGGCTTCCCGCCGCCCTTCGGTGGCTCGCAGCGGCTGCCGCGCCATGTGGGCCGCAAGCGCGGTCTGGAGATGATCCTGACCGGCGACCCGATCCCGGCCGCCCGCGCCGCCGAGCTCGGCCTGGTCAACTCGGTCGTCCCGGCGAGTGAACTGCTGGACGCCGCCCGGGACTTGGCCGACCGGATCACCCGCTACGCACCCACCGCCGTGGCCGCCTGCCTGCGGGCCGTGACCCGGGGCGTCAACCTCCCGATCGATGAGGGGCTCGCGGTGGAGGCGGCGGCCTTCGCGGCGACCGTACCGACCGTGGGCGTACGGGAGGGCGTGCAGCGCTTCCTGGACCGCACCTCCGCCTCCCGCTGAGGGAGCGACGGTCGGCGGGACCGGCGGTGTCACCCGAGCCGACCCCCGTGGTTCGGGCGCACCGCCGGTCCCGCAGCATCACCTGTGTGCGTCGGACCGCCCCTCGGGCTCGCGGGTGCGACCGGGGGACGGGGCCGGGAGAGTGGCCTCGGCGGCGCAGTGGGCGGCGACGGTGTCGGCGAAGGCGCGGGCGAGCGGGCAGAGGTTGTCCCAGTCGCGGATGGCCCAGCCGGCGGTCAGGGCGGGCAGGTCGGGGAGCGGGAGCAGCCGCAGGCAGGGGTGGCCGGGGCCCTGCCACTGGGGGAGGGCGGGGACGACGGCGTGGCCGAGGCCGAGTTCGGCGAGCAGGATCGCGGTGTCCCAGTCCGCGACGCTGGTGTCGAAGACCGGCCTGATGCCCGACTTGCCCAGCCAGGCGTCGAGTTGGGAGCGGGCGACGGAGTTCTGCGGCAGCCCGATGAGTCGGGCGTCCTGGAGGTCGGCGGGTTCGATGCGGGCCCTGGCGGCGAGCGGGTCGCCCGCCGCGACGGCCAGCACCCACGGCAGCTCGACCGCCGGCCGCTGGTCGATGCCGCGGACCGGGGTGCCCAGGGTGATCCAGGCGAGGTCGACCCGACCGGCGGTGAGCGCCTCGAGGCAGAGGCGGCTGGAGACCTCGGTCTGGAACTCCAGGCTGACCTGCGGGAAGCGCCGCCGGAAGGCCACCACGGCCGCGGACATGAAGTGCCGGATACTGGTGGCGCCGGTGGTGATCCGGACGGATCCGCCCTCGCCGCGGGCGAGTTCGGCGATCCGGTGCAGCGCGTGGTCGATGCTGCCGAGCCCACTGGCCACGCCGGCCTGCAGCAGCCGCCCCGCCTTGGTGGGCACGACCCCGCGCGGGTGCCGCTCGATCAGCGGCAGACCGAGCTCCCGCTCGAGCCGCTTCACGTGCTGGCTGACCGCGGACTGGGTGCAGTGCAGGTCACGGGCGACCGCGCTGAGCGAGCCGGCCCGGCAGACCGCGGCGAAGACGCGGAGATCGTCGATGGTCACGGACACCCAAGGTAGCGGACACCCAAGGTATCGCTTGGAGGTATCCCAGCAAACCGGTGGATTGACTTGGGGGTTCGCCGGGCTCGATCATCGATTCCGGGCCCAGGGCGGCAACCCGCCCGCTGTCTCGCGGCGTTCCGGACGTCGAGGCGGGGCACGGGCGGGTGTCGACCCGCATCGATTCGATTCGCACATGTGCGGCGCAGGAGCAGGGGGAACGGAAATGCGGTACGCCGACGGTCCGGGTACGGTCTGCGAGATCTTCGTCCAGGCACCGGTGGAGCGGGTGTGGGAGCTGGTGACGGACATCCAGCTGCCCACCCGGCTCAGCCCGGAACTCCAGCGCGTCGCCTGGCTGGACGGCGCGGCCGGTGCGGACGGACCGGCCCTGGGTGCCCGCTTCGAGGGCCACAACCACCGCGCCGACATGCCCGATTGGCGGACGGTCTCCGAGGTCGTGGAGCTGACCGGCCCCGGCGAGCCCGCCGACCCGGCAAGCTCCCGCACGTTCGCCTGGGCCGTCATGGACGCGGACGGCCGCTACGGCGATCCCGTGTCCGAGGTGGCCGGCTCGCTGGCGCGCTGGCGCTTCGACCTGACCCCCGAGGAGAACGGCACCCGGCTGCGCCAGTCGGTGGTGATCGGCCCGGGCCGCAGCGGCGTCAGCGCCTTCATCGACGCCAGGCCCGAGGCCGAGGAGAAGATCGTCGACTTCCGCCTGGGCGAGCTGCGCAAGGGCATGACGGCCACCCTCGAAGGCATCAAGTCGCTGGCCGAGCAGGGGGAGTAGGTCCGCAGCACCGCGAAGTCCGCGGCCTGTTCGGCGGTCGCCATCAGCAGGGTGTTGGCGATCGCCAGGCAGGCCGTCACGACCCGCTGCAGCGGCTGAGCCCCAAGGAGCGGGAGGTGCTGGCCCTGATCGCGGAGGGGGCGCTCCAACGCCGCCATCGCGCGGCGGCTGGTGGTCACCGAGGCCACGGTGTCCACGCGGATCGCCGGCATCTTCACCAAGCTCGACCTGCCCCAGGCGCCGGGCGCGCCGGACGACCACCGGCGGGTGCTGGCGGTGCTGACCTACCTGGGTCCTGACGGGGCTCATGTTCGGGGGAAGGCGGCAGGTCTCCTCAGGTGTCGGTCGGGGGGGCGTGGGGGAGGCCCTCCTCGGCGTCGCGGAGAGCCGCGGCGATGGCGTGGAAGCCGCGGCATTCGGCGTGGGCGCGGGCGGTGGTGCCGTCGGCGTCGGGGAGCAGCGGGTCGGCGCCGTGGGCGAGGAGGACGGCGCCGATCTCACGGTGAGCGGGGCCGCCGTCGCCGAGCGGGATGGCTTCCAGGAGCGCGGTCCAGCCGAGGTCGTTGACGTGGTCGACGTCGATCGCGGTCTATCAGCACCAGCGCACCCCGCTCACCGAGCGGGCCCACCGGCTGCTGGCCCACGCCGTGACGCGCGGCACCCGGGCGGTGCGTGCCCATGTGGACGTGGCGCCCGCGTACGGGCTGGCCGGGGTGACCGGGCTCGCCGAGGTGCGGGAGCGACGTGACGGGGTGCTGGACGTCCAGCTGGTGGCCTTCCCGCAGCACGGCGTCCGGCGGATGCCCGGCACGGACGCGCTGCTCGCGGAGGCGGCGGCGAGCGGACTGATCGACGCCATCGGCGGGATCGACCCGGCGGGCTTCGATGCCGGCGCCGACGGCGGGGTCACGGATGGGGGCGCGGACGTCGAGGGGCCCGCGCAGCTGGACGTCCTGTTCGGGCTGGCCCAGCAGCACGGGCTGCCGCTCGACATCCACCTGCACGACCGGGGTGAGCGCGGCCTCGGCTCGGACGGCGTGCGGGACTCCTGGAGCCCGTACGGCAACGCCGACATGCTGCACCGCGCCCATCTGCTCGGCTGGACCACCGACGCCCGCACCGACGAGCAGCTCGCCGACTGCTGCGCCCTGGCGGCTGACGGCGGAGCCGAACTGCTCGGCCTGCCGCCGGTCGCCCCTCCCCGGCTCGCCGGCCGACTTCATGCTGGTGGCGGGCGAGTGCCTGCCGCAGGCGGTGATCGACCTGCCGCAGCGCGAACTGGTGGTCCGAGCCGGCCGGGTGGTCGCCCGCGACGGCCGGCTCACGGGCTGACCGGGTCCGACGCGGTCCGACGCAGGCCGACAACCCGGCCCGCGTCAGCCCTCGTTGACGAGACGGTGTGGATCAGCCCCCGTGGAGGCCCCGCGGAGGCCGCGTGGATCAGCCGTCGTTGACGAGCACCGCCGGGAGGTAGCCGGAGGATATGCCCAGCTTCCAGCCGTGCGCCTGGACGGCGAGTGCGGCGAGCGCGATCGGGACGACCGGGAGCAGGGTGCGGGGCCAGGCCGTCGCGGGTGTGCTGTTGCGGTGTCGGGCGAGGCGGGCGGCGAGGGCCTCCTCGAAGGCGGCTTGGTCGTCCTCCAGAAGGACCCGCAGTAGCTGCTGGTCCGGGCTCAGCCCGTCCGGCCTCGCCTCGGCCGCGGTGTCCAGCGCCTCGGCGGTGGCCGCGCGCTCCTCGGCCGTCGGTTTGCGCAGCGGGACGGGCCCGGGGGCGATCCAGGGCGACCGCTCCGTCGGCACGACGTAGAGGTAGGCGCCGAGCGCCGCCATCTCGGCGAGGGCGGCCGGGTCGGAGACGGAGGTGAGGTCCGAGTGGGGCAGACCGTTGCGGACCGCGGGCGCGTAGTCATCGGCGAGCAGCGGGCCGAGCATCCGCTCGCGGTCCCCGATCAGGCCGCTGATCACGCACATCGCGAAGGCCTCCACCCAGGT
Organism: Kitasatospora sp. NPDC023120; assembly: GCF_055560835.1. Lineage (NCBI taxonomy): Bacteria > Bacillati > Actinomycetota > Actinomycetes > Kitasatosporales > Streptomycetaceae > Kitasatospora > Kitasatospora sp. NPDC023120. Next base: position 10,307 of record NZ_JBVHHY010000026.1, read on the forward strand.
CTCCGCGGTGGGCGCGAAGTCGATGGTGGCGCCGAAGCGGATGGACTCGCTGTCCAGCGTCTCGCCGATGTACGGCAAGGGGACGTCGAAGTCGCCCCGGGGGAAGCAGCCGAGCTGGAGCACGCCGACCGCGCATTCGGCGGCCGTCCGCAGGGCCGCGCGGGCGTCGGCGCCGCCGAGCGTGGGGTCCTCCAGGGTGAGGGCGCCGAGGTGGTCGAGCAGGTCCTCGCCCATCGCGCGGACGGACTTGATGGTCAGTTCGTCCTCGATGTCGTACCAGTGGCCGAGGACCCGGCCGCGTACGTCCCCCAACGCGTCCCGGATCCGCTGGTGGACCACGGTGTGGCACGTCACTTCCACCACTTGCCAATGCCTCCCCGTCGGTGGCGCGGGCACCCGTCCCGCGTTCCTGTGCTGACGGAGAGGGACGCTAGCAGCGACCACTGACACTGATAGTGCTAACCGGGTCCCCGGTGCTCAGGGCCACAGGTGGGGCTGTTCGGGCCCGTGGCCGTGGCGTGGACAGGAGGCAGCAGATGGCGGACAGCGAAGGGCGAATAACGGTTGTCGGACAGCGGTGCGATGTCGGGGCGTCAGACGCCTGACGTCGGAACCCGGACGGCCCCCGCCCCGTACGGGGGTACGGGGCGGGGGCCGTCCGGTGTCCAGGTGCCGCGCGGAGCGCCGTCGGTCAGAGCGATTCCGCCCGGTGGGTGGGCTGCCCGTCCAGCACGGTGAGCAGGACGGGGAGGTCCGCCAGCTCGGTGGCCGGGGTGGTGAGCGGGTCGGCGGCAAGTACGGTGAGGTCGGCGCGGTGGCCGATCGTGATCCGGGCGGCCAGCTGCTCCTCGCCGGCCGCGTGGGCGGCGTTGACGGTCATCGCCCGTAGCGCCTCCAGGGCGGTGAGTGCCTGGCCGGGATTGTGCGGGGGCTGCGCGAGGTCGCGGCGGGGGCGGCGGTGACGGGCGCCCGCCATGACGCCGAGCGGCGGGTAGGGGGCGATCGGCCAGTCCGAGCCGAGGACGACGGTGGCACCCGCGTCCCACAGGCTTCCTCGACACCGTCAGCAACGTCCTCCAGCTGACCGTCGTCCTGCTTGGCCCCAGCACCGCGATCTACGCCACCGACATCCTGCTGCGCCGCAACCGCTACGACGGCCGCACGCTGGGCGACGAGACCACCGGCAGCCCCTACTGGTACCGCGCGGGCTTCAACCCCGCCGGTGCCGTCGCCCTCGTCGGCGGGGTGGTGAGCGCGGCCCTCTGCGTCGACACCCTCTACACCGGCCCGGTGGCTGCCCTGGTCGGCGTCGACCTGGCCCTGCCGGTCGGCATGGCCGTGGCGGCGGCCGCGTACGCCCTGCTGACGCGCCGCCGCGTGTGACCCGAGCCGGGGGCCGGCCCGTCGCCGCCCGTCACTGCCCGTCGTGGCTCGCTCGGGCCGGTGCAGGCGGCGGGCGGCCGGTGGTTCCGGATTGCCGGGGGGCGATGGACGGCCGGTGGGGGCGGGGCCGGCCGGTGGGGACGGGGGCGGCCGGAAAAGGAAACGGCAAGGAGATCGGAACTCCCTGCCACTACCAAGCTATAGCGCACCCGGGGGCTTGCGGCAAGGCCCCGGTCGTGCCGCAGAATCGACGGCCTGAAGGCCTTGACCTGCGGAAACGGGAGTCGTGAAATGCGCGTGCTGTTGACGACATGGGGATCGCGCGGAGATGTGGAACCGCTGGCGGGACTGGCGGCGGCACTGCAGGGGCTCGGTGCGGAGGCGCGGGTGTGCGCGCCGCCGGACGAGGAGTTCGTGGAACTGTTGGCACGGGTCGGCGTGCCGCTGGTGCCGCTCGGCCCGACGGTGCACTCGGTGGTCGCCGGCCCGAAGCCGCCGACGGCGCAGGACGCGTTCCGGCTCGCCCCCGAGCTGGTCGCCGCGCGCTTCGACGCGCTCACCGCGGCGGCCGAGGGCTGCGACGTGCTGCTGGCGACCGGCCTGATGCCGGCCGGCGCGCGGGACGTGGCCGAGCACCTCGGCCTCAGCTACGTGTTCGCGTGCTTCCACATCTTCGGGTTGCCGTCGCGGCACTTCCGGCCCGGGTCGCGGCCGGGCACGCCGTCGCCGACGGACGAGACCGACCACCGGGTGCTGTGGCAGCAGGACGCCCAGCGGGTGAACGGGCTGTACGGCGAGGCGCTCAACCGCCACCGGGCGGCGATCGGACTGCCACCGGTGGAGAACGTCCGCGACCACGTTTTCGCCGGTCGGCCGTGGCTGGCGGCGGACCCGACGCTCTGCCCGTCGCAGGGCATGACGGAGCTCGACCCGGTGCAGACCGGGGCGTGGATCCTGCCCGACGACCGCCCGCTGCCCGCCGACCTTGAGGCGTTCCTGGACGCCGGCGAGCCGCCCGTGTACGTGGGCTTCGGCAGCATGGCCGCGCACGCCCCGGAGGGCATCGCCCGGATCGCGACCGAAGCGGGCCGTGCACTCGGCCGCCGGGTCATCCTCGCGCGCGGCTGGGCCGGCCTGGCCGCGGTGGACGACCGGGACGACTGCCTGGTCATCGGCGAGGTCAACCAGCAGGCGCTGTTCCGTCGGGTGTCCGCCGTCGTCCACCACGGCGGGGCGGGCACCACGACGACGGCGGCCCTGGCCGGAGCACCCCAGGTGGTCGTCCCCCGCATCGCGGACCAGCCTTACTGGGCCGCCCGCGTTGCCGAGTTGGGCATCGGCGCAGCCCACCTCGACCCCGCGCCGACCGTCGGCTCCCTGTCCGCCGCGCTCGCCACGGCCCTGGCGCCCGAGACCGGCACCCGCGCGCGGGCCGTGGCCGGCACCATCCGCACCGACGGAGCGACGGTGGCTGCGAAGCTGCTGCTCGACATCGCCATCGGTGGGGAAGGGCAGCGCGGGTCCGTCTGAGCCCGGGCGGCGCCGGTGTCGGAGGAACGCCCTTGCGGGTTGGGTGAGTTCCGCTTCCGGATCACTCTCCGTTCGGTGGGAGGAGGGGTGTGTCAGCCTGCGCCGGGTCGTGGTCCGGCAGCGTTCCGGTGACTGGGCTCCGGGTGTCGGCGGTGTCGGTTAGGGTGCCCACCGGCGCGCCCGGTCACCGCAGACCGGCGCGGGGGGAGGGCGGCATGACCGACGGTGCGCGCGAGGGAGCCGCACGGGACGGCGACGGCATCCAGTGGCTCGCGGAGGTCGGCCGACCGGGCACCGGCCTTCCGGGAAAGGGCCGCTCCGACGCGGACGGTGAGGTCGGCGGCGTGGTCTTCGCCCGGGGGATCCCGCCCGAGGAACTCGCCCGCCGGATGGGCGCCGACCCGACCGCCGGGACGGAACCGATCAGCGGCACCGAGATCCGGGACCTGGACATCGAGGTCTACCGCCCGGGCGACGACGGTGACGGCGTGATCCGGGTCGGCGAGTGCGGCGGCTGGTCGTACGCGATCGAGTACGGCGACTCCACCGGCGGCGAGCTGCTCACCGAGATAGCGCGCGACGGTGTCGAGGTGGTCCACTTCCGCCCGATGCCCGAGCAGCCGCCGGCCCTGCTCGACTACGCCTACGACGGCGCGGTGCTGTGCGGCTTCGGCCTCGGCGAGGAACGCTGGCGCTGGGGCCAGGAGCCCGACCTGCTGGTGCCGGACCTGGTCGCCGCCGACGTCCTGGAGGCGGACGGCATCACCCCCAGCACCACCGCGGCCGACGGCGAGGCCGCCCACCGCCGCACCCTCCGCGCCGTCGAGCGCCGCTTCGGGCTGAGCCTGCCCCGAGCCGCCGTCGACGGTCTGCGCCTGCGGGCGTACGCCGTCCGCGGCACACCGGGGATGGCACCGCGGTGAGGCACGGGCGGCCGCCACGGCGGCGGTGGTGACGACGGTGACGGCCGCGGAGACGGCAAGCGTCGCGAACACCGAGAACACGACGGACATCACGGCCATGACGGGGCTCCCTCCCGAGCCCCACCGGCAGGGCCCTGATGACCGTCATCCTTGCGGGACATCCGCCCCCGCACATGTGCCGATCGGCAGGTTCCCGGGCGGGAATCTCGCTGAGGCCCCTGCCGATCGGCGGGTCGGCATCCTGGCGATCGGCAGGGTGCCGACCGCCGCCGGTTCTGAGCTGCCTGGATCTTGACCACCTGGAGCGGCAGCAACGGCTGCCCGATGAGCGCCCGGTGGTCGGAGAGGTGCCGGTGGACGGCGTCGATCACGGCCCAGTCGTCAGCCCGCAAACCAGCGCCGGAGCTGTCACGGGGGCCGGCGCCGGGCTCGTCTCCGGCTCCGCTGGTGTCGCTGCTCGACTCGCCCTCCGTACCGCAGTCCCGGTGCCCGTCGTTCCTGTGCCGTGGGCCGGCGGCGATAAGGGTGTCACCGGGCGGGGTGGTTGAACCCTCACTCGGGTGGCCGGTGGGAGGGTGGGCGGCGCGCGCCCCCCGTCCGGGGGTTCCGGCAGGCAGTGCGGGGTGTCGGCGCCTAGGGTCTGTGGTGCGTCGACCGGGCTGCGCGCCGGGCGTACGCCGTCCCGCTGTGCGCCGGGGTGACCAGCCGACCCGAGAGGTGGATCCGCCCCATGCACACCGTCGTCCGCGGCGCCGGAGCGCTCGGCCTGACCGCGTTGCTGCTCACCGCCGCCACCGGCTGCCAGGGCGGCAGCCCGTCCGCCGCCGAGCCCGCGCCCACCTCACCGGCCACCGGCGCCTCCGCGGCCGTCACCGGGCTCGCCGCCCAGAAGCCGGACTGGCACGCCTGCGCCGCCCCGAGTACCGTCCAGGGCGGCGGCACCGCACCCGCCGCGGACTGGCAGTGCGCCACCCTCAAGGCGCCGCTGGACCACGGCAAGCCGGACGGTGCGACGATCGACCTCGCGCTGATCCGCAGCAGGGCCAAGGACGAGCAGCACCGGATCGGCTCGCTGATCTTCAACTTCGGCGGCCCCGGCGCTTCCGGCGTGGCCGCGCTGCCCGCCCTCGCACCGACCTACGCCTCCCTCAACACCCGCTACGACCTGGTGAGTTTCGACCCGCGCGGGGTCGGCGCCAGCGCCGGGGTGATCTGCCTGGACGACCAGGCGATGGACGCCTCCGCGGCCGTCGACAGCACCCCCGAGAACCCGGCCGCGGTGAAGGCCCTGGACGACAGTACCGCCGGGTTCGTCGCCGCCTGCGAGCACAACTCGGGTGCGGTGCTGCCGTACGTGGACACCGAGAGCGCTGCCCGGGACATGGACCTGATGCGCCAGGTGCTGGGCGACCAGAAGCTCTCCTACTTCGGCATCAGCTACGGCACCCAGCTCGGCGGCGTCTACGCGCACCTGTTCCCGCAGGGGGTCGGCCGGCTGGTGCTGGACTCGGTGGTGGACCCGACCAAGGACCCGCAGCAGTCCGCGCTCGGCCAGGCCCAGGGCTTCCAACTCGCCCTCGACGACTTCATGAAGGCCTGCGCCGCCCAGGCCGGCAGCTCCTGCCCGACCGGCGCCGGCGGCGCGGAGGGCACCGCGAAGGTCGCCGCGCTGGTGCAGAAGCTGGAGCAGTCGCCGCTGCCCACCAAGGACGGGCGGCAGCTCACCGAGACGCTGGGCGTCACCGGCATCGCCGGAGCCCTCTACAGCCAGGAGACCTGGCCCGCGCTGGCCACCGGGCTCACCGAGGCGATGGAGCTGGGCACGGGCACCACACTGCTGCAGCTCGCCGACGGGCTGAACGGGCGCGACGCGCAGGGGCACTACAGCAACCTGAACGCCGCGAACCGGGCGATCAGCTGCGTGGACGCGCGGCAGCGCTACTCCGACCAGGACGTCCAGCAGCAGCTGCCGCAGTTCCGCACCGCGTCCCCGGTGTTCGGCGCCTTCACCGCGTGGGGCCTGACCGGCTGCACCGGCTGGCCCGTCCCGGGCAAGGGCGACCACCCGGAGGTCGCCGCTCCCGGTGCCGCCCCGATCCTGGTGGTCGGCACCACCGGCGACCCGGCCACCCCGGTCGAGGGCGCCCACACGATGGCGCAGCAGCTCGGCGCGGGCGTCGGCGTCACCGTCACGCTGCAGGGCGAGGGGCACGGCGGCTACAACACCGGCAACCCCTGCCTGAAGCGGACCGTGGACGCCTACCTGCTGGACGGCACGGTGCCGGCGGACGGGACGACCTGCAGCTGAGGGGTGCACGCACCCGCAAGTGGCCCAGCAGAACTGGTGCGGATTGGCTCTGTGGAGCGGTCCACTTCGTCGCTAGGCTCTTCGACGTGACGAACACCGAGACGAACACCGCGTCGCACGCGGCGACGAGCACCGAGACCGCCGAGACGGCGAAGAGCACCAAGGTCGACTTCTACTTCGACCCCGTCTGCCCGTTCGCCTGGATCACCTCCCGGTGGATCCTGGAGGTCGACCGCCAGCGCGAGCTCGACCTCACCTTCCGGGTGATGAGCCTGTCCGTCCTCAACGAGGGCCGCACCGACCTGCCCGAGCGCTACCAACGCCTGATGACCACCGGCTGGGGCCCGGTCCGGGTCTGCATCGCGGCCGCCGAGAAGTACGGCCTGCACGTGCTGCGCGACCTGTACACCGAGCTCGGCACCCGCTTCCACGACCAGGACCGGCCCGCCGACGACGCCGTCATCCGGGAGGCCCTGGTCGCGGCAGGCCTGCCCGAGGAGCTGGCCGAGGCGGCGAACAGCACCACGTACGACATCGCATTGCGCAAGAGCCACCACGAGGGCATGGACCCGGTCGGCGAGGAGGTCGGCACGCCGACCATCCACGTGGACGGCGTCGCCTTCTTCGGCCCGGTGCTGACCGCGATACCGCGCGGGGAGGACGCCGTACGGGTCTTCGAGGGGGTCCGGCTGCTGTCCGGGTACCCGAAGTTCTTCGAGCTCAAGCGGACCCGGACCGGCTCGCTCGACTTCTCCTGACTCCGCCGGGGGCCACTTCTCCTGACCCCACCGGGGCCGCCGACTCCGCCTCGGGGTGACCACCGTCTCCCTTCGGGCTCCCGTCCGGGCGCCGAGCGTCCGACCATGGAGACGGAGCCTCGGTGGCCCCCGAGAGGCGGTGAGCGTGGATGATCGTACGAATCCGGCTGCGCGCTGCTCCTCACCCTGCGACCCCGTCGGGCTCCGGTAGAAGCCCCGCCGGTCAGGACCCCGGCAAGGGCCCCGGCAAAGGCTCGGGCTGGGGCCCCGGCCGGCCCTCCGGCCCCGGTCAGCGCCTCGGCGCCGGGCAAGGCCCCAACCGCCGCCCCGCCCCCGGGGGCCCGGGCGCCCAGCCCCCGCCGCCCACCTGGCGCCGCTGGCTGCTGCCCGTCGCCGTCCTGGTGACGCTGCTCCTGCTGGTGCTGTTCTCCAACCCCGGCAAGCCCGGTACTCGCTACGGCTACACCGACTTCCTGAACCGGGTCGACAGCGGCCAGGTGCAGATGGTGGACGTCAGCGACACCGGCGGGGTGAGCGGCACGCTGAAGGACGGCACCCACTTCACCAGCCAGATCCCCACCGCCCTGGACACCTCCCAGCTCAGCCGGGCGCTCAGCGACCAGCACGTGACCGTCAACGGCACCCGCTCCAGCGGCGGCAGCTCGCTGTGGTCCACGCTGCTGCTGTTCCTGCCGCTGCTGCTCTTCGGCGGGCTCTTCCTCTGGTCGGGCCGGATGGCCGCCCGCTCGCTGGGCGGTGGACTGAGCGCCATCGGCCGCTCCCGGGCGAAGATCATCGAGGCCGAGCGGCCCGCCACCAGGTTCGCCGACGTGGCCGGGTACGAGGGGGTGAAACAGGAGGTCAGCGAGGTGGTCGACTTCCTGCGCAGCCCGGAGCGCTACGCCGCCGCCGGGGCCAAGGGGCCGCGCGGGGTGATCATGGTGGGGCCGCCGGGCACCGGCAAGACCCTGCTGGCCAGGGCCGTCGCGGGGGAGGCCGAGGTGCCGTTCCTGTCCGTGACCGGCTCCGGCTTCGTCGAGATGTTCGTCGGCGTCGGCGCCTCCCGGGTCCGCGACCTCTTCGAGGAGGCTCGCAAGCGCGCGCCGTCGATCATCTTCATCGACGAGATCGACGCCGTCGGCGGCCGCCGGGCGGGCGGCACCCGGATCGGCGGCAACGACGAGCGCGAGCAGACCCTGAACCAGCTGCTCGCCGAGATGGACGGCTTCGACCAGAGCACCGGCATCGTCGTCATCGCCGCCACCAACCGGCCCGACGCCCTCGACCCGGCGCTGCTGCGCCCGGGCCGCTTCGACCGGCAGGTCACTGTGCCGCTGCCCAACCAGGCCGAACGGGCGGCCATCCTCGCCGTGCACACCCGGGGCAAGACCCTCGCCCCGGACGCCGACCTGGACCGGATCGCCCGCGGCACCCCCGGCTTCTCCGGCGCCGACCTCGCCAACCTGGTCAACGAGGCAGCGATCAACGCCGTCCGCGCCGATCGGGCCACCCTCACCGCCGACGACCTGGACGCCGCCCGGGACCGCGTGCTGCTCGGCCGCCGGGAGTCCTCTAACGCGCTGCTGCCCGATGAACGGCACGCCGTCGCCGTGCACGAGTCCGGGCACGCGCTGATGGCCGCGCTGTGCGAGCACGCCGACCCGGTCGCCAAGGTGACCATCCTCCCGGCGGGCGTCGCCCTCGGCGCCACCGAGCAACTGCCCGAGGCGGAGCGGCACCTGTACAGCGAGGGCTACCTCACCGATCTGATCACCGTCCAACTGGGCGGACGGGCAGCCGAGTTGGTGGTCTTCGGGGAGGGCTCCACGGGCGCCGCCAACGACCTCGCCAACGCCACCTCGGTCGCCACCCGGATGGTCCGCGAGTTCGGCCTCTCCCCGGAGCTCGGCCCGGTCGGCTACTCCAGCGGCAGCCCGCACTACCTCGGCGACAGCCCCGAGGACCTGCTGCGCCGCCCGTACTCCGAGCAGACCCAGCGCGCGGTGGACGAGGCGGTCGCGGGCCTGCTGCGACAGGCCGAGCGCCGGGCCGTCGGCCTGCTGACCGCACACCGGCACCACCTGGACGAGTTGGCGAGCCTGCTGGTCGCCCAGGAGACCGTGGACGGCCGAGTCGTGCTCGACATCCTGACCCACCCGGCATCGCCGGAGCCTCCGGAGCACTCGGAGCGCCAGGAACCGGCGGAGCACCCTGAGCGCCCGGAGCGCCAGGAACCGCCGCTGTCGCTGGACAAGCCCCGACCGCCGCTGGGCGAGCCCCGGCCGCCGAACACCTAAGGCGCGGGTGGCCGTTCGAAGAAGGTCTCCAGCACGACCGTCGCCTGCGTGCCGCTCACGCCCTCGATCGCGTAGAGCCGGCGCAGCACGTCCTGGAGCTGCTCGGTGGTCGCCGTCCGCACCTTGACCAGCACCGAGGCGCTGCCCGCGATGACGTGCGCCTCCTCGATCTCGGGGATCGCGGCGAAGGCCCGCGCCGAATCCCCCATCCAGGCCGAGGAGTCCACCATCACGAAGGAGAGCACCCCGAGCCCGAGGCTCTTCGGGTCGACCTCCACCGTGGTGCGGCGCACCACGCCGCGCTCGCGCAGCTTGCGCACCCGCTCGTGTGCCGCCGCCGTGGAGAGGCCCACGGCCTTGCCGAGGGCCGCGTACGGCTGCCCGGCGTCCTGCTGCAGCAGGACGAGCAGTGCGCGGTCGGTGTCGTCGAGGTTCTCGGAGGCCATGGTGGGACCATACCGCGTTCTGGCATACTCCAGGTCGTCGGAACAACATTCGGTCAATGACTACACGGGGTGGATGATGTCCGGTTCCATTGAGTTCGGACTGTACGAGATCCTGGACGACCGGTTCCGCCGGTGCGCCAACGGGGACGTCCGGCTGGAGAAGCTGTACGGGGACTGCCGCTGGGCCGAGGGCCCGCTCTACCTGCCCGCCTGGCGCCAGGTGGTCTGGAGCGACATCCCCAACGACCGCCTGCTGCGCTGGGACGAGGCCACCGGCGCCGTCGGGGTCTTCCGCTCCCCGGCCGGCCACCCCAACGGCAACACCCTCGACCGCGAGGGCCGGCTGATCAGCTGCGAGCAGGGCAACCGCCGGGTCACCCGCACCGAGCACGACGGCCGGATCACCGTCCTCGCCGACCGCTACCAGGGCAAGCGCCTCAACTCGCCCAACGACGCGGTCGTCCGCTCCGACGGCGCGATCTGGTTCTCCGACCCGGACTTCGGCATCACCAGCGACTACGAGGGCCACCTCGCCGAATCCGAGATCGGCGCCCGCAACGTCTACCGGATCGACCCGCACACCGGCGAGGTCCGACTGGCCGCCGACGGCTTCGACGGGCCGAACGGACTGGTCCTCTCGCTCGACGAGCGACAGCTCTACGTCAACGACAGCCGGGCCGGGCACATCCGGGTCTTCGACATCGGCGAGGACGGCGCCCTCACCGGCGACCGGATCTTCGTCAAGGGCGACGCCGGACCGTCGGGGCGGATCCGCTTCGACAACATCCGCTTCGACCGCGACGGCCGGCTCTGGGCGGCCGCGTTCGGGGACGGCGTCCACTGCTACGCGCCCGACGGCACGCTCATCGGCCGTATCCTCGTCCCCGAGCCCGTCTCCAACCTCACCTTCGGCGGCCCGAAGAACAACCGTCTGTTCATCACGGCCACCACCTCGCTGTACTCCCTGGTGACGTCGATGACGGGCACCCACCGCGTCGCCCGCCCCGGCGTCGCCAGGCCCGGCACCGCCGGCCACCGCGTCGCCCGCCCCGAGGAGTCGGAATGACCGAGCCCCTGACCGCCGACCTCCAGCGGGAGATCGCCCTCGCCCTCGGGGTCGCGCCCGTCCCCGACCCGCTGCGGGAGGCCGAGCGCCGGGTGGCCTTCCTGGCCGAGCAGCTGCGGGCCGCCGGGGCGCGCACCCTCGTCCTGGGCATCAGCGGCGGCGTCGACTCCACCACCACCGGGCGGCTCTGCCAACTCGCCGTCGAGCGGCTGCGCGCCGAGGGCCACCGGGCCTCCTTCTGCGCGATGCGGCTGCCGTACGGGGTGCAGGCGGACGAGGAGGACGCGCAGCGGGCGCTCGCCTTCATCGAGCCGGACGAGCTGCTGACCGTCGACGTCAAGCCCGCGACCGACGCGGCCCTGGACGCCCTGCTCGCCGCGGGGCTGACCTTCGCCGACCACGCCCACGAGGACTTCGTGCGCGGCAACGTCAAGGCCCGCCAGCGGATGGTGGTCCAGTACGCGGCGGCCGGCGCCAACGGCGGCCTGGTCGTCGGGACCGACCACGCGGCGGAGGCGGCCGTCGGCTTCTTCACCAAGTACGGCGACGGCGCCGCCGACGTGATGCCGCTCTCCGGACTGACGAAGCGTCAGGTGCGGTCGATCGCCGAGGCGTTGGGGGCGCCGGCCGAACTGGTCAAGAAGACCCCGACCGCCGACCTGGAGAACCTCACCCCCGGCCGCCCCGACGAGGAGGCGCTCGGCGTCAGCTACGACGCCCTGGACGACTTCCTCGAGGGCCGCCCGGTCGGCGAGGACGTCGCCACCACCGTCCTCGGCCACTACCGCCGCACCGAGCACAAGCGCGGCCTGCCGATCGTCCCGGGCCGGGAGTGAGGCCCCGGAACGACCGTGCGGCCGGAGCCGCCCTCGGCGCCGCGGTGGGCGACGCCCTCGGCGCCCCGTACGAGTTCGGCCCGGCGGGCGCCTTCTCCGCCAGGTCGCCGACGCCTTCCTGCAGGGCGCGCTGCCGCTGGCGCTGAGCCGTCCGCGCGCGGAGCGCCCGGCGCTGATCGGCGTCGGGGTCACCCCGTCGATGCTGCCGAGCGTGGACACCGCGCCCTTCGGGCCCGGGCTGCCGCCGCTGCCGGGGGAGGAGGGCCGGGCCCGCAACCGGGCGCTGCAGGAGGAGGCGGACCGGCGTGGCGAGCCGCTGCGCAGGTACGCCGAGAAGGTGTACGCGGAGCTGGGCGTCCGGCTGCCGGAGGGACCGCGCGGGCTGGCCATGGTGACGGTGCCGGATCACTTCCTGCAGCTGACCGTGCCGGGCTTCGAGTACCCGCGCAGTGACGCCCCGGCCGGCTACCGGCTGATCGGCGCGCTGCCCGGCCTGGTCGGCGGCGAGCAGTCGCTGCCGTCGTGGTGGGGGGAGCTGACCGGCGGGCGCCCGGTCGTCGTGGTGACCCAGGGGACGCCGGCCAACGCCGATCTCGGGGAGCTGGTCGCCCCGACCGTCGCCGCCCTGGCGGAGCGGGACGTGCTGGTGGTGGCCGCGACCGGCCGCCCGGACGGGTCGGCACACGATCGCCGAGCTGGTGGAGTCGCTCGGGCGCTGAGGCTCCCCGGCCTTGGGCGGAACGTTCCGTCAGCCCCTCACGCCATCAGCCCCTCACGCCATCAGCCCCTCACGCCGTCAGCCCCTCACGCCGTCAGTCCCCGTCGGCGTCGGCCTCGGCGGTCGGCGTGCCGGCGGGCTTGAGACCGAGCTTGACCTCGGCCGTCGTCCAGTCGGTGGCGATCGCCTGCTGGGCGGCGACGAGGGTGACCTGACCCTTGCAGATCGCGGTGTGCAGGTGGGTCTCCACCGAGTCCTTGGGGTTGTTCGGGCCCTTGCCCGCGACGTGGCCGGGGGAGGGCGGCTGGATCCAGAGGTTGCGCGGGTCGTTGGGGTCGCCGCCGAGCTGGAGGCTGATCAGGTGGTCGTACTCGGCGTCGCCCATCGGGCCGGTGTAGCCGTAGGACTTGGCGTTCTCTGCCTTCTCCTTGCCGGTGAGGCTCGCCGGCGGGCGGATGGTCGAGGTGTAGCCGCCCTGCCTGCAGATGGTGTCCTTGAGGTTGTCCTGGTTGACCGCCGGGCTGAGCGCGCCCGGGGTGCAGTTCGGGTCGGGCAGCGGCTGCTGGTCCGCGGTGTAGCGGTAGTGGCAGCTGCCCGGCGCGGGCTGCGGCTGGACCTCGTAGGAGCTCTTCGGGCCGGCGCCGGTCGCGATCGCCGCCGGGGCGGGCTGGGCGGCGTCTCCGCCGGCCGCCGGGGCGGAGCTGCGCCCGGTGGATCCCTTCGGCGTGTGGCCGCCGGACGAGCAGCCTGTGGCTGCGGCGAACAGGACGACTGCGGCCGCGGCCACGGCCAGGGCGCGGCGGGCGGGAGCCGGCACGGGTTCCTCCATCTGGGTGTGCGTGAGGCGCGGCCACCGGGGTGCCGGGGGCCGCGCCAGCGGACACTACCGTGTCGACAGGGCCAAAGGGGTGATGCCATGTCCGGGCGGGGGAAGCCTTTGCCCGGTGCGCGGAACCGTTTCCGCACGCACCCCGGCTCCGGGGGCCCGTGCGGTAGCGGCCACCGCGTCGGTCACTGCACCGGCTACCGCGTCGGTTACTGCACCGGCTACCGCGTCGGCTGCTGCTGCGCCGCGATCCAGTCCGAGACCAGCTCGTCCAGCACCCCCAGCGGCAGGCTGCCGTGCCCGATCAGCTGGTGGTGGAACTCCCGCACGTCGAACCGGGCGCCGAGTGCCGCCTGCGCCCGCTCGCGGTGCCGGACCAGCTCCCGACGGCCGATCAGGTAGGCGGTGGCCTGGCCCGGCCAGGCGAGGTAGCGGTCGATCTCGTTGCGGACGTTGGCCTCCGGAGTGGCGGTGTTGTCCCGCGCGAAGGCCATCGCGCGCTCCCGGGACCAGCCGTAGTGGTGCATCCCGGTGTCCACCACCAGGCGCACCGCCCGCAGCGCGTCCAGCGAGAGCATGCCGAAGCGGGAGAGGTCCGAGCTGTACAGTCCCATCTCGTCCGCGAGCCGCTCGGTGTACAGGCCCCAGCCCTCGACGTGGGCGGTCAGCTGGCCGCTCGGCTTCTGCCGGAACTGCGGCAGGTGGTGCAGGGTCTGGGCGACGGCGATCTGCAGGTGGTGGCCGGGCACGCTCTCGTGGAAGGCGATCGCCTCGTACTCGTAGCTGAACCGGGTCTCCGGGCGCTGGGTGTTGATCCAGTGGGTGCCGGGCAGCCCGCCCGGGCCCGGCGGCTGGTAGTAGGCCAGCGGCGCGGTCTCCGCCTCGATCGGGTCGATCTCCTTGGTCACGCAGTCGGCGATCGGGTACGGGCGGAACCAGTCCGCCGAGGCGGCGCGGGCCCGCTCCAGGGCGCCGTCCACCAGGGCGACGATCTCGGCCGCGCTGCCGAAGCGCAGCGAGCGGTCCTCGCGCAGCGCGGTCAGCACGCCCGCCGGGTCGGTGATGCCGAGCACCTTGCCGCCCAGCTCGGCGAACTCCTCGCGCAGCGCCGCGACCGCGTCCAGGCCGATCCGGTGGACCTCCTCCGGGGTCAGCCCGGGCCGGGTGAAGCGGGCGACGGCGTCGGCGTAACCCTCCGTGCCGCCCGGCACGTGGCAGACGCCGGCCCGGTCGTCGGGACGGGCACCCGGCGCCAACTGCTGGGCCAGCCCGGCCCGGTAGCGGGCGATCGCCGGGCGGACAGCGTCGCGCACGATCGTCCGGGCGCGCTCGTACTCGGGGCGGCCGCGCAGCGGGCGCAGCAGGACGTCCTCGTCCGGGGCGGTCGCGAGGTGGGTGTCCAACTGGGCGACGGCGGCGTCGACCCCGCTGCGCAGCGGGTGGCGGCCCTCGGCGGCGGCGTCCAGGGCGCGGCAGAGGGCGGCGTCGAAGAAGCCGGGCAGGCCGGCGAGCCGTTCCAGGTAGGCGTCGGCGCCCTCGTGGTCGACGGGGGCCATCGTGAGCGAGGTGATGGCCTCGTTGTGCGGGGCGACGATGGTGGCCGAGATGCTGAACTCGGCCAGCCCGTGGGTGACCCGGCCGATGCCGTTGTCGATCAGCCGGGCGAGGAGCCGGTGGGTGGTGCGGTCCTCGGCGTTCAGCCCGCCCGGTCCGTTCGGCCCGCCCGGCCCGCCCGGTCCGTTCGGCCCGCCCGGTCCGCCCGGTCCGTCCGGCGCGTCCAGGGGGATGGCGGCCAGCCGGGTGCGGAGGCTCTGCAGGACCTCGCGGTGGTGCAGGTCGGCGGCGCGCGAGGGGTCGGGCAGCAGGTGGGCGTAGCCCTCGACGCCGCTGAGGGTCGCGTCGAACGGGTTGTGGGTGTTCTCGGCGTCGAAGTACTCGTCCGCGAGTGCGGCGAGTCCGGTGTGCGGTGGCTGCTCGATCACTGGTCCCCCTGATCCGGTGCGGTCGCTGTGGCACGGGGTGCCCAGGGGCGCCCCGATCCCGCCGATTATTCGAAGTGATCGGCGGCGTGGTCAATAGACGGCGGAGGGAGGGGAGTTCCGGCCGTCGCGGGTGTCGACCACACCGCCGAAGCGGGGCCGGTGGCTCAGCGGTAGGCCTCCGGGCAGGCCGGCTTGCCCGCGTCCTGCACCTCGACCAGGTAGCGCCAGCAGTCCGGGCGGCTGCCGTCCCGGTCGGTGAAGCCGTACTCCCGGGCGAGGTCGCCGCTGGACGTCGAGCGGCCGTTCCAGCGGGCGACGTCAGGGTCGGCGGCCAGCGCGGCGACCGCCCGGCCGACGAAGTACGGGGACTCGGAGATGCCGAAGTGCGGCTCGGCGGGCATGGCTTCGCGCCAGTTGTCCTCGGTGACGCCGAAGTGCTCCAGCATGATCTCGGAGCGCATCCAGCCCGGGGTGAGCGCGAGGGCGGTGGCGCCGCGCGGGCCCAGTTCGTGGCCGAGGGCGAAGGCCATCCGCAGCACCGAGGACTTGGCCAGGTCGTAGAAGAAGGAGTTGCGGTAGGTGTCGCGGTTGTACTCGGCGGTGCCGTCCGTCATCTCCACGACCAGGCCGCCCGGGTGCTTCAGCAGCAGCGGGAGGAGGTGGTGGCTGGTGACGGCGTGCGTCTCCACCGCCAGGCGCAGCAGCCGAAGGCCGTCGTCCAGGTCGTGCTCCCAGACCGGGACGCCCCAGCCGAACAGCTTCTCGGCGCCCCAGATGTCGTTG
Organism: Kitasatospora sp. NPDC023120; assembly: GCF_055560835.1. Lineage (NCBI taxonomy): Bacteria > Bacillati > Actinomycetota > Actinomycetes > Kitasatosporales > Streptomycetaceae > Kitasatospora > Kitasatospora sp. NPDC023120. The sequence continues at coordinate 26,163 of NZ_JBVHHY010000026.1, forward strand.
ACCAGGACGTCCAGCCGGCCCTGTTCGGCGTCGATCCGCCGCGCCAGGGCGGCCACCTCGGACGGGACCAGGTGGTCGGTCGGCACCGCGATTCCGTGCCCGCCCGCGGCGGTGACCAGGTCGGCGGTGTCCTCGATCGTCTCGGGACGGTCGTACTCCGAGCGGCGCTCCCGGGTGCTGCGGCCGGTGACGTACACCGTCGCGCCGGCCGCGCCGAGCTCGACCGCGATGCCCCGGCCCGCGCCCCGCGTCGCCCCCGCGACCAGTGCGACGCGCCCGTCCAGTGCCCCTGCCATCCGCCTGCCTCCCGGTTCGCCGATCCCTGCGCACGACCGTCACGTCCGTCATGACGGTCACGGGTGACACGACCGTCACGACTGACACGAATGTGCCGACGCCCGTGGGGACGGGCGTCGGCACCATCGTTGCGCAGGGGTCTGACAATCGGCGCCGGAGCGCCGCGGGACGCCGGCGGGCGCGGGGTCAGCGGGCCTGGTCGGCCTGCGCCTCCTTGGCGGCCTTGGCGGCGGCCTCCTTCTCGTGCTTCTCCTTGATCCGCGCGGTCTCCTTGCGGACGTCCACCTGGTTGGCGCGCTCGTGCTGCAGCCAGAGCGGGTTCTCGGCCTTGATCGCCTCGATCTGCTCGGTGGTGAGCGCGTCGGTCACGCCGCCGCGGGCGAGGCCGGAGATGGAGATGCCGAGCTTGGCGGCGATCACCGGGCGCGGGTGCGGGCCGTTCTTGCGCAGCTCCTGGAGCCACTGCGGCGGCTCGGCCTGCAGCGCGTTGAGCTCCTCGCGGGAGACCACGCCCTCCTGGAAGTCGGTCGGCGCCGCGAAGAGGTAGATCCCCAGCTTCTTGGCCGCCGTGGCCGGCTTCATGGTCTGGCTGGTCTTCTGCTTGAGCGATGTCATGGTGACAAGGGTAAGGGAGCGCGCGGGCTCTCCCGGTCACGGTCGGTAGCCTTGCCCTGTGACAGACATGCAGGTGAATCCCTCCTTCCGGCTCGTGTACGTCCCGGGCGTGACCCCCGGCAAGTGGGCCAGGGTCTGGGACGAGCGGCTCCCGGACGTACCGCTGGACCTCCTCGCCGTCCCGGTCGGCGACGGCGAGCGCACCCTGCGCGAGGGCGGCGCGGACGCCGGGCTGGTCCGGCTGCCGGTCGACAAGGACGTGCTCAGCGCGATCCCGCTGTACACCGAGACCACCGTCGTGGTGTTCCCCAAGGACCACTGGCTCGCCGCCGCCGAGGAGGTCACGCTCGAAGACCTCGCCGAGGAGGTGGTCTTCCACCCCCTGGACGACACCCTCGGCTTCACCGCCGACACCCTGCCCGGCCGCCCCGCCATCGGCCGCCCGGACACCACGGCGGACGCGATCGAGCTGGTCGCGGCGAACGTCGGCGTGCTCCTGGTGCCGCAGTCCCTCGCCCGGCTGCACCACCGCCGGGACCTCACCTACCGGCCGATGACGGAGGCGCCGCAGTCGCAGGTGGCGCTGTCCTGGCCGCAGGAGCGGACGACGGACCTGGTGGAGGAGTTCATCGGGATCGTCCGGGGCCGTACGGTCAACAGCTCGCGCGGGCGCGGGGCCGGGCAGGCCGCGGCCGAGGCCCAGCCGAAGAAGGCGGCTGAGGGTCGGCGCAAGCCGCCGCAGCAGCAGAAGGCGGGCGGGCAGAAGACCGCCGGAGCGAAGGCGGGCGGGGCGAAGCAGCCGCAGCGGGCCGGCGGGCAGAAGCCGAAGCCGGCGGCCGGTGGACGGGGCGCGGCGGCGGCCCGGCGCGGCAAGCCGAAGCGGCGCGGGTAGCAGCCGGTGGCGTAGCGTCGGCCCCGTTCCGTCGAGTCGCGGTGGGAGGAACGGGGCCATGTGGCATGACCTGGTGGTCGTCCAGATTCCGATCGTCGAGAAGATCCTTCGCACGGTCGCGGTCTACGCGCTGGTCCTGGTGCTGTTCCGGATCGCCGGGAAGCGCGGGCTGGCGCAGCTGAACACCTTCGACATGGTGGTCGTCTTCCTGCTCTCCAACGTGGTGCAGAACGCCATCATCGGCAACGACAACAGCCTGTTCGGCGGCGCGATCGGGGCGGCCACCCTGATCGCGGTGAACTCCGTGGTCACCCGGTGGCTCGCCCGGGACCCGCGGGCCGCCCGGATCCTGGAGGGCACGCCGACCACCGTCGTCCAGGACGGCAGGCTGGTGCCCGGCGCGCTGCACAGCCTGGCGCTGCGCCCGTCCGAGCTGGAGCACGCGATCCGGGTCCAGAACGGTGACACCGTGTCCGACGTCGCCCGGGCCCGGCTGGAGCCGGACGGGCAGCTGCTGGTCACCCTCAAGGCGAGCGAGCAGGGCGCCACCCGGGGCGACGTCGAGGACCTGCGGCGGCGGTTGGAGACGATCGAGCGGCTGCTCGCCGACCTCGCGGACGGACGGCGACCGCCGCGCTGGCGGTGGGGCGTACGGCCGCTCGGACGCGGGCGGTCACGGGTGGGCGTCCGCCGTGGCGAGGGCTTCGGCGCGGCGGCGGCGCGAGGCCGTGAGGGCGGCGGCGCCGGCGAGGGCGAAGCCGAGGGCGGCGGAGACGAGGTGGCCGACGGTGGTGAAGTCCGGTAGCGGGCCGGACCATTCGCCGTCGCCGGAGACCGGCCAGGCGACCACGAAGGCGGCCCAGGGGAGGCGGGCCCAGCGGGGCAGGGCGAGGGTGGCGAACGCGAGGGAGGCCTGGGCGCCGTAGCTGATGCCGTAGTCCGAGTCCTGCCGGACGCTCTCCGGGTACCAGCCGTGCCGCAGGGCGACCAGGATGACGACGGCGGTGATCAGGGTGGCGCCGATGTGCCCGCCGAGGAAGACGGCGGCGGCGCGGCGCGTGCCGAAGCGGCGTTCCGCCCAGGCGAGGCAGCAGCAGACGCCGAGGCCGAGGGTGATCAGAGTGCCGCCGAAGCCGGTGGAGGTGATGTCGGTGAGCGTGCCGTCGTAGAGCAGCGCGCTGCCGAACAGTGCGGTGACCGGGTGGTCGTGCAGGTTGTCGAGGTTGGTGCTGATGTAGGCGCGCAGGGCGTCGGCGCGGTCGGCGGCGAGGAAGTCCTCGACCCAGACGTGTCCGAGGAGGAGCAGGCCGACGTAGCAGAGCGTCAGCGGCGAGCGACGCGGATACGTCCGGACGGCGCGGAGCAGCCGGGCCGGGAGCCCCCGTGGTGATCGAGCGTTCATGGTTCCTGATGCTGCCCCAGTCGAGCCGATGGTCCGACCGGCGCAACCCCGCCGGCCCCGCCGTGACCCTACCGGCCCCGCCGAGCGCGCGCTTACCGCCGCCGCGCCCTCCCCGGCGGGCCCCTCACTGCCGCGTTCTCACGGGCGGGCTCCCACCACCGCGCTCTCACCGGCGGGCCAGGGTCGCGGTGAAGGGCCGCGGGGACAGCGAGGAGCTGCGGGCGGGGCGGACGGGGCGGCCGGGGGTGGGGGTGATGGTCCAGCGGGCGGCGATGGTGGCGATGGCGAGGACGGCTTCGGTGGTGCCGAAGGTCTCTCCGATGCAGCGGCGGGCGCCGAGTCCGAAGGGGGTGTAGGTGCCGGGGGCGGGACGGGCGGTGGTGAGCCAGCGGTCGGGGTCGAAGCGGTCGGGGCAGGGGAAGACGTCGGCCCGGCGGTGCAGCAGGTAGGGGCTGTAGAGGATGGTGGCGCCCGCCGGGATTCGGTGGCCGCCGAGCCGGGTGTCGGCGGTGACGGTGCGGCTGAGGATCCAGACCGGCGGGTAGAGCCGCAGGGTCTCGCTGACGATCCGGGCGGTGAGCGGGAGGGCGGGCAGGTCCTCGTGGCGGGCGGGGCGGCCGTCGAGGACGGTGTCGAGTTCGTCGTGCAGGCGCCTGCGGACGGCGGGGTTGGCGGCGAGCAGTGTCCAGGCCCAGGAGAGGGTGGCGGCGGTGGTCTCCATGCCGGCCAGCAGGAAGGTGACCACCTGGTCGTGGATCTCGGCGTCGGCGAGGCCCTGCCCGTCCTCGTCCTCGGCGCTGAGCAGCACGGAGAGCAGGTCCCGGTGGTCGGTTCCGGCGGCACGGTAGTCGGCGATCAGCCGCCGGGTGATCTCCTCGAGGTCCTGCCGGGCGCGCCGGAAGCGGCGGTTGCCGGGGGTGGGGATCCGGTCGGCGCCGGGCAGCGGCATCATGACGCGGCGGCCGACGCCGCGGGTGATGACGTCCATGCTCTCGTGCACCGGCAGCGAGCCGGCCCGTTCGTGCGCGGCGAACAGGCAGCGGGCGGTGACGGCGGTGGTGAGGCGGTACATCGCGGCGGGGACGTCGACGGTGTCGCCGTCGCGCCAGGGGGCGGTGGTGCCGGCGATCTCCTCGGCCATCATCGCGGCGTAGCCGGGCAGCCGGTCGCGGTGGAACGCGGGCTGCAGCATGCGGCGTTGGCGCCGGTGGGCGGCGGCGGGGCAGGTGGCGAGGCCGTCGCCGAAGACCTCGCGGGCCTTGTCGAGGACGAGCCCGCCCTTGTCGTACGTGCGGTCCTCGGTGAGCAGCCGGCGGACGAGCTCGGGGTGACAGGCGACGTACGCGTCGAGCGGGCCGAGCCGCAGCCGCACGAGGTCTCCGTGGGCGGGCAGTCCGGCCACGAAGTCGAGCGGGCGCCGGATGAAGGCCGGGGCGTGGCCGAGCAGCGGCAGGCCGCCGGGGGCGGTGGCCGCGGTGAACCGGGTGGTCGGGAGGAATTGGATCGGCACGGGCGTCACCTTGGGTCGGGTGGGAAGGACCGGAACGGTTCGTGCTCGAGGATCTTTCCCGGCCTGGGTCCGTGAAACGATCGTGGACGGGCGGGTGGGGTGAACGCGGGGGCGCATGCCGAACGTCCGTGCGCCCTTGACGTTTGACGGATCGTTTACCCCGCCGGAGGCGCCGGGTGGGCCCGACGGCGGCTCCGGGCGCCTAGACTCGCAGTCCTTGCGCGACTACCGGTCAGTAGAACTGGGCAGCACTACCGACCGGCGAGGAGCCGCCGGGTCCGGTGCGGATCCGGTGCGATGACCGGACGGCGGAAGTCCGGCAGGGAATGGGGAGTTCGGATGACCGACGAGCGGGTGCACGCCTTCACCGACGACGCCCTCGGCCGGCACGACGCGGTGGCGCTGGCCGTCCTGGTGCGGTCCGGCGCGGTCAACCCCCGGGAGCTGGTCGGCGCGGCCGTCGCCCGCGCCGCGCGGGTGGACGGCGGCCTGCTGCCGGTCGCGCACGCCTCGTACGACCAGCCGCGGATCAGCCGGGAGGGCATCGGCGGGCCGCTGTGGGGCGTTCCGACGTACCTCAAGGACAACGTCGACCTCCGCGGCCTGCCGACCGGGATGGGCAGCGAGGCCTTCCGCGCCCGGCCGGCCCGCCGCAACGCGCGCTTCACCGACCAGTTCCTCTCCACCGGCCTGGCCGTCCTCGGCAAGACCCGGCTGCCCGAGTTCGGCCTCAACGCCTCCACCGAGTTCGCCGCCGCCCAGCCGGTGCGCAACCCGTGGAAACCCTCGCACTCGGCCGGCGCCTCCTCCGGCGGCGCGGCGGCCCTGGTGGCCTCCGGCGTGGTGCCGATCGCCCACGCCAACGACGGCGGCGGCTCGATCCGCATCCCGGCGGCCTGCTGCGGCCTGGTCGGACTCAAGCCCACCCGGGGTCGGCTGGTCGCCAACGCGCAGGGCGCCAGGCTGCCGATCGACCTGGTCACCGACGGCGTGCTGACCCGCTCGGTCCGCGACACCGCCGCCTTCTTCGCCGCCGCCGAGCGGCACCGCCGCAACCCCGAGCTGCCCCCGCTCGGCCTGGTCGAGGGCCCGGGCGGGCAGCGGCTGCGGATCGGCCTGGTGGTGGACTCGCCGATCGCCAAGACCGACGAGCCGACCCGCCGGGTGGTCGAGGAGACCGCCGCCCGGCTGGAGGCGATGGGCCACCGGGTCGAGCCGGCCACCCTGCCGTTCGGCGAGGAGTTCTCCCGCGACTTCGTCGCCTACTGGGGCTACATCGCCTGGGCGATCGCCCTCACCGGAAGGCTGCTGATCGACCCGAGCTTCCGCGCCGGGAGGCTGGACGGGCTCACCACCGGGCTGCGCCGCCGGTTCCAGGCGCAGTTCCGGCAGACGCCGGGCGTGCTGCGGCGGCTGCGCCGGGCCGAGGGGGTGTACCGGGGGATCTTCCACGACCACGACGTGATCCTCTCCCCGGTGCTCGCCCACACCGCCCCGCCGATCGGGCACCTCAGCCCCAACGTGGACTTCGACGAGCTGATGGACCGGCTGATGCGCTACGTGGCCTTCACCCCGGTCAACAACGTGACCGGCGGCCCGGGCATCGCGCTGCCGGCGGGCTCGGCGCCCGACGGCCTGCCGGTGGGGGTGCACCTGTCGGCGGCGCACGGGCAGGAGCGGGTGCTGCTGGAACTGGCCTTCGCGCTGGAGTCGGAACAGCCCTGGCGGCGGATCGAGGACTGACCCGGAGGCGTCGCGGCGCGGGCGGCGGCGTCACCACCGGCGTTCACGGCACCTGCGCTCTAGCTGCCGACGGTCACGCGCGGGCGCTCACGGCGTCGGCGCTCACGGCGTCGGCGCTCACGCCGCCGGCGCTCACGGCGTCGGCGCTCACGGCGTCGGCGCTCACGCCGCCGACGCTCACGGCGCCGGCGCGGCCACCGACCGGGCCGCCTGCACCTCGTGGTGCAGCCGGGCCAGCGCGCAGTCCGGGGCGAGCGCGTCCGGTTCCACCTCCGGCAGCGGCCGTCCGGTGCGCAGCGCCTCGGCGAGGTCGGCCAGCTCCCTGGTCACGGCGCCGACCTCGGCCGCGGTCGGGACGGGCGCGCCGTGCTCGATCCGCACCCGGGTGGCGGTGGTGGTGTCCACGATCCGTTCGACCGCGATCACCATCGGCCACCAGGCCTCCGCCCGGGCGCCGACCGGCGGCGGTTCGGTGAGCGCCCGCTGGAACTCGCTGCGCACCGCCGACAGGTCCCGGTAGAGCCGGCGCCGGTACCGGGCCCGGGCCGGCTCGTCCCGCCCCGGCGCGGTGGTGAACGCCAGCGAGACGTACGAGGCGGTGTCCTGGACGGCCTCGGCGAGTCGGTCGCCGATCCGGGTGTGCCAGGACTCCGGCCACAGCAGGTAGCCGGCCAGCAGGGAGATGCCGCAGCCGATCAGCGAGTCGTACAGCCGGGGCGGCACCAGGTGGAAGCCCTGGTGGTTGAGCAGGTCGGAGAGCAGCAGGATCACCGGGGTGATCGCCGCGGTCTGGAAGGCGAAACCCTTGGCCGTCATCGCCGGGATCAGCATCGCCAGCACCGCCATCACGGGTACGTCCCACCAGCCGCGCGGCACGGCCGCGAGCACCGGGATGGCGATCAGCAGCCCGACGGCCGTGCCGAGGGCGCGTAGCACCGCCCGGGAGAACACCGAGCCGAAGTCCGGCTTCATCACGAAGACGACGGTCAGCGTCACCCAGTACGAGCGCGGCACGGTCAGCACCGAGACCAGCACCTGCGCCAGCCCGATGCACAGCGCCAGCCGCAGCCCGTACCGCCAGGACGCGCCGGACAGCAGCAGCGCCCGCGCCGCCCGCCGGGCCCGGACCTCGAGCCCCGCGGGCCGGCCGAGCCGGTCGTCGGCGGCGTACGGGTCGGGGTCGGCCTCGTGCACCACGGCGGCGGCGTGCCCGATCGCCTCCCCGAGCGCGCGGGTGGACGGGCCGAGCGGTGCGGGCAGGGCGAGCTGCGGCACGGGCCCGGTGCGGCCCCGTTCGACGGCGGTGGCGAGTTCGCGGACGGCGGCCGGGTAGGCGGGGGACAGCGGGCCGAGTTCGGGCGGGAGCAGCTGCGCCGCCGACACCCCCTCGACCACCGGGATCACCGCGTTGAGCTGGGCCAGCAGCCGTACCAGGGCGGGGGAGCGGCCGTGGCGGCGGGCGCGGCGGGCGAGCAGCAGGTCGTAGGACTGGTTGAGCGACTGGGTGAGTTCGTGGCGCCGCTCGTCGTACCCGGGAGTGCGGGTGGCCTCCAGCAGGTCCGCGACGGCGCGGTAGGTGCCGGCGACCACCGTGCGTTCGGGGACGCCCTGCCGCAGCGGCCAGGCGAGCAGGGTCAGGCCGAGCACCACCAGGCCGCCGAGCAGCAGCAGCCCGGGCGGCAGCCACCAGGGGGAGGGCAGCGGCAGGCCGGCCCCGACCACCGCGTTGAGCAGCAGGAGCAGCCCGGAGACGGAGACGACCGCGCCGATCGAGGAGATCATGCCGGAGACCAGCGCGATGACGGTCAGCACCACGACGGCCGTCCAGCCCGAGCCGTACACGAGGGTGCCGACCAGCACCCCGAGGGCGCCGAACAGCTGCGGCACGGCGATGTTGAACACCCGCATGCGGTAGGCGTCGGCGGTGTCCCCGATCACCCCGGACAGCGCGCCCATCGACACCAGCGCGCCGTAACCGGGTTCGCCGACCGCGGTGCCGACGGCGAGCGGAGCGGAGAGGGCGACCGAGGCGCGGGCGACCGCCGCCCAGGGGACCGGTGTGGACCGGGGCCGCAGGCTCTCGGTCAACCAGGTGGGCGGGGCGAGCCGTCCGGCTCCGCTGGGTCGTGCCATGGGCCCAACCTACGCCGGAGCCCGCGCGCGGCCCGGTGCAACACATACGGGAAACGGATCCCGGGGCGGTGCGGTTCAACGCCGGGCGGTTCAATGCCGGCGGTTATGTCAATTCCCGAAACATACCCCGTCTTATGTCCGCCTCCGAAACATAAAGCGAACCGTGACAGGCGTCGTGAGCTGCTCCGATTTTCCCAATCGGCAACCCACGGGAAAGGGTTGACACCATTACTTGGTCTAGTCCAATGTGTGAGGGGCGTGGTCCGGCAAATCCTGAGGCGAGGTGAGAGGCCTTGCCCGGCGGGAGAGTTGGGCCCCTGGCGTGGCGCCGAGGCGTGGCCGGGGCCCGAGCCGACAAGGAACGTGTGCGGACCGCCGATGGCCCGCGGGAGGAATTCCCGACCCGGCCGGGAGCCGGTCGAGCCGCCCGCCGTGCACGCACCGCCCGCTGGACCAAGTGCTGCGTCGACTACGAACCATGGAGTGAATGCCCATGCCGAGCCCAGACGGACGGGCCGAGGAGTATCTCTACCGAGCCGCCTCGGAGCGCCCCTACTTCAGCGCTGACACCGAGAGCTACCTCGCCCGCACCGCACTGCGTGAGATCCGCAAGAAGCACCCGCTGCGCGTGCTCTCCGAGGAGGACCACGCGTTCTGGCAGACCTACGGCTACGTCGTGGTGAAGCAGGCGATCCCGGCCGAGGCCGCGCGGCGCCTGCTCGACTTCACCTGGGACTTCCAGGGCCTGTCGCCCGATCGCCCCGAGGACTGGTACCGCGAGCGCGAGTACCGCGACGAACTCGACCAGCACCTGCACATCTACGGCTTCGTCGAGGCCTACCACCACCAACTCGTCTGGGACAGCCGCCAGTCGCAGCGCGTCTACGACGCCTTCGTGGACGTCTGGGACTGCGAGGAGCTCTGGGTCACCCTCGACCGGCTCAACCTCAACCCGCCCAACGTCCGCAACCGCGACCGCGCGCTGATCGAGCCCACCGACCGGGGCTTCGACATCGAGCTGCACTGGGACGTTGACACCACCCGGGACATGCTGCCGCAGCGCGTCCAGGGCATCATCGCGCTCAACGACACCGCCCCCGACCACGGCGGCTTCCAGTGCAACCCCGAGCTGTTCCGCCGCTTCGACGCCTGGAAGACCGCTCAGCCCGCCGACCGCGACCCAATCCGCCCCGCCGTCGACCGGGACGAGTTCCCCGTCGTCCGCCCCGAGTTGAACGCCGGCGACCTGCTGATCTGGAACGGCCTGCTCGCCCACGGCGTCGCGCGCAACACCTCCGAACGCGGCGTGCGCGCGGTGCAGTACCTGTCGATGATGCCCGCACTGGAGGAAGCCGAGCAGCTGCGCCGCTCCCGGGTGGAGTCCTGGCGCACGCTCGCCACCCCGGACTGGAACCGCACCCTGGTCGGCGACGCCGACCGGCCCGAGTCGCAGCGCTACGGAACCGCCGAACTCACCGAGCTGGGGGAGAAGTTGCTCGGCCTGCGGTCCTGGGCCGGCAAGCCGTTCGAGGACCAGGGCGCCACGGGGGAGCGGGAATGCGCGACATCTGCCTGACCCTGCCCACCAACCGCGAGTGCGCCGACACCATCACCGCGATCGGCGCCGAAGCCGCCTACGCCGTACGGCGGTTCGGCGTCCGGGTGCACCTGCTGGTGCTGGACTCCGCCGACCCCGCGACCCGCGCCCGGCACGCCGCGGCCGTCGCCGTCCTGCCCGAGGGCGACGGCGTGGTCGTCCACCACCTGGACGAGGACGCCCAACGCGCCTTCCTGTGCGAGGCGATCGACCGCTCCGGCGCCCCCCGCCCCGACAGGCTGCTCGACCTGATGCTGCCCGACGCCGTCTCCTACGGCGCCTGCACCAACCGGGCCTTCCTGCTCGCCGCGGCCCTCGGCTGCGCCTCGGTGCACCGACGCGACTCCGACAGCCGCTACCAGTGGCTCGACGGCGAACCGGTGTTCCCCATCGAGCACGAACTGGCCACCCTCGGACTCAAGGCCGCCGACGCGGCCGCCGCCGTCACCGAGAACCGCCTCGACCCGGAGCACGCGGACAAGCCCGTCGCCCTGGTCGGCGCCTCCTTCGTCGGCGAACTCTCCGTCGACATCGGCGAGATCCTCGAAATCGACCCCGAGGTCTACCACGACGTGGTCGCACTCTGGGCACCCACCGGAGCGACCGAGCGGGACAAGCGCGAACTCGTCGCCGAATCCTTCGTCGGCGGCGGCACCGAGCCGTTCACCGCCGACCGCGCCGTGCTCGACCGGCCCGACATCTGGCACATCGACATGTGCAACATCGGCCTCCACCACGAACTGTACGAACGCGTACCGCTGCCGCCCGCCACCGACACCATCGGCAGCGACTACTTCCTGCACCACCTCGTGTACGACGCCACCCTCCCCGGCGTCACCCACAACCGGCACATCGTCAACTACTACACCCCGGAACGGCGCACCGGAGCGGGCTTCACCGCCTACCAGCTGCGCTACGCCAAGTTCCTGCTCTCCATGCTCTACCTCTACCCCGTTTACGCCGAGATGGAGGCGGCCGGCCCGGCCCTGCTGGACGAGCAGCACCACGTGCGCCCCGAGCCGATCGCCGACGCCGCCCGCCGCAGCGCCGCGACCGACCGCGCGGAGAACCACCGCAGGCTCGCCGAACTCGACCGCTGCTACCGGCGACTGGGCGGCAAGTACGCCGAATTCGCCGACCACCTGGCGCCCCGCAGGGCGCAGCTGCTCGACCGGGCGCAGTCGGACATCGAGGACTTCGCCCTGCTGATCGACGCGTGGGGCCCGCTGGTGCGGGCGAGCAAGGCCACCCCCGCCGACCGGCTGCCGGGATAGGAACGGGAACCTCACGTGACACGCCAGACCGCACACCGGATACCGATCCCGACACCCCGCCACCGCGTCCCCACCGGGAGCGCTGTGCACCCCGGCACGCCGCGTCCCGACGGGCGCGACCGCTCCGCGATCCGCGCCGCACTCGCCGCCGCCACCGACGACCGGATCATCTATGACCTCGACGGAATCGGCCGCCAGTACGCCACCCTGTGCGCCGAACTGCCCGGCGTCGCCGTCCGGTTCGCCATGAAGGCCTGCCCGGTGGACGAAGTGCTCGACCACCTCGCGGCGCTCGGCTCCGGCTTCGACGCGGCCGGCCCCCAGGAAGTCGCCCAGGCGCTGCGCACCGGCGTCGCGCCCGAGCTGATCCACTACGGCAACACCGTCAAGTCCGACCGCAACATCGCCGAGGCCTACCGGCTGGGCGTGCGCGACTTCGCCACCGACAGCCTCGAGGACGTCGCCGCGATCGCCGAACACGCCCCCGGATCACGGGTGTTCTGCCGGATCGCGACCACCGGCGACGGCGCCCTCTGGGGCCTGAGCCACAAGTTCGGTTGCTCGCCCGAGGACGCCCTGCGGGTGCTCGGCGAGGCCCGCACCCGCGGGCTCGTGCCCTCCGGCCTCTCGGTGCACGTCGGCTCCCAGCAGATGACCGCCGAGGCCTGGACCGCCGCCGTGGACTCGCTGGCCGCCGTGCTGGAGGCGCTCAACCGGCGCGGCATCACCCCCGAGCGGGTCAACCTCGGCGGCGGACTGCCCGCCCTCGGCGTGCTCGACCGACGCGGCCGCCCCCTCGAACCGCCGCTGGACAAGATGTTCGCGGTGATCCGCGACGGCATGGACCGGCTGCGCGCCGTCAACGCCGGACCGCTGGAGTTCCTGGTCGAACCCGGACGCCACCTGGTCGCCGACCACGGCGCGATCCGCGCTCACGTCGCCCGGCTCACGTCCCGGCACCGCCTCGACGGCACCCGCGAGGACTGGCTCTACCTCAGCTGCGGCAAGTTCAACGGCCTCTACGAGATGGACCAGCTGCAGTACCGGCTGGAATTCCCCACCCACCCCGGCGGCCAGTTCGTCAACGCCGTCGTGGCCGGCCCCACCTGCGACAGCGACGACGCGTACGCCCAGGAGGACGGCCTGGTGCGCGTCCCGCGCGCCGTCGGCTCCGGGGACCCGGTCTGGATCCACTCCTGCGGCGCGTACGCCACCGCCTACGCGACCCGCGGCTTCAACGGCTTCGCGCCGCTGCCGTACACCTGCATCGGCGGCCGCCGTAGCGGAGGGAACGCATGAGCGAGTACCGCATCCGACTGCTCCGGGAGGACGACTGGGACGGCGTCGTCGCACTGGAGGAGCGCGCCTACGCCGCCAGCGGACTGTCCGAGGGTCGCGAGGCCCTGCAGTCCCGCCACCGCGCCTCCCCGGACACCTGCTTCGTCCTGGACCACGGGGGCCACCTCGGCGGCTACCTGCTCGCCTTGCCGTACCCGCTGTTCCGCTGCCCGGACCTCAGCCGCAGCGAGGACACCGACGGGGGTGGGGAGGGCGCCGACGGGGGCGGCGAGGGCGCGGGCCTCGGCAACATGCACGCCCACGACCTGGTCATCTCCGAGGACCTGCGCGGCGGGGGCCTGTCCCACCGGATGCTGCGCCACCTCGAGGAGACGGCCCGCGCGGCCGGATACCGGACCATCTCCCTGGTCGCCGTCCGCGGTTCGCACGTGCTGTGGACCCCGCTGGGCTACCGCGCCCGGCCCGAGATCGGGCTGCCCGCGAGCTACGGCTCCCGCGCGGTCTACATGTCGATGCCGCTGGACCCCGTCCCGGCCCGGCCGCACTCCACCGACCCGGTCCCCGGGCCCCGACCCAGAGCCGAAGTGGGCTGATGCACATGTCCCCCGTTCGCGACGACTTCCGCCGCTTCCAACTCGCCATCGGAGCACTGTTCTTCGTCCTCGGATTCCAGTACGCGACCTGGGTCTCCCGGGTGCCGGCGCTCAAGGCCCGGCTCGACCTGGGCGAGGCCCAGATCGGCCTGCTGCTGATGACCTGCGGGATCGGTGCGGCGGTCTCCTTCCCGCTGGTGGCGGTGCTGATGCGGCGGCTCGGCTCCCGCCTGCTCTCCGTACTGTCGGCGCTCGCCCTCGGCGTGATCCTGCTCGCGCTGTCGGTGGTGCCGAACTACCCCGTCACGCTGCTGGTGCTGTTCTGCGACGGCGTCGCCGTCGGCTGCCTCAACGTCGCGATGAACGCGCAGGGCGCCGCGCTGGAAGCCCGCTTCGAGCGCACCACGATGTCCCGGCTGCACGCCACCTTCAGCGCGGGCTCGCTGCTCGCCGCGCTGCTGGCCTCCGGCGTCAACGCCTTCACCGGAACCCTCGCCGTGCACTTCGGACTCGCCGCCGTCCTGCTCGCGGCGCTGGTCGCCGCCGCCCGCCCCGGACTCCTCGCCGACGGGCCGCAGCAGCCCGCCGCCGAGGAGAGCGCAGCGGAGGAGAAGCGGGAGCGGCGCGGCTTCGTCGTGCCGACCGTCGCGACGCTCTGGATGGGCCTCGCGATGGTGTTCGGCACCGTCACCGAGGGCGCCATGAACGACTGGTCGGCGCTCTACCTCAAGGACGTCGCGCACGCGGGCGCCGGACTCGCCCCGATGGGCATCGCCGTCGTCTCGGTGATGATGGTGTGCGCCCGGATCTTCGCCGACGGCTGGCGCACCCGATTCGGCGACGGCCGCATCGTCCGCACCGGCAGCCTGCTGGCCGGCGGCGGCCTCGCCCTCGCCCTGCTGGCAGGCGGCGTGGTGCCCACCCTGCTCGGCTTCGCCTGCGTCGGCCTCGGCGTCGCGGCCGTCACCCCCTGCGTCTACGTCGCCGCCGCCCGGCAGGGTGCCGACGCGCTCTCCCTGGTCGCCGCGATGGGCACCACCGGCCTGCTCGCCGGCCCCGCCGCCATCGGCTTCGTCGCCGGCGCCACCAGCCTCGTCTGGGGCATGGCCGCCGTCGCCGCCTCCGCCGCCGTCGTCTCCCTCTGCGCCACCCGCATCACCTGGCCCGCACCCCAGGAGGCCCCCGCCACCACCTGACCCTCGCCCGGTACCTCGCGTCACCCCCGTCGCGAGGTGCCGGGCGAGCTGCGTCGCCCGTCACGGGCCGCGTCCACGGCCGCGGTGAGCTGCTCGCCGCCGACCGTCAGCCGGACGACGCGGGTGGTGGTGGGCAGCGGTATGGCAGCACTCCTCGGGAGAAGGGGAAGCCCGTGGTGGGGCGCAAGGACGCTAGCCCTTGACGCATGCGTCAGAGGCAAACGCGGCAGCCGGCACGGTGTCTGACGATGTGTGGGGGACGCGAGTCTTCTAGAGTCACCAGCGGTACGTCCGTATGACCGTACGACCGTGAGCCGCACCGAGAGGAACAGCATGACCGAGCAGGCCCCCGAGCCCTACGAGCACGTCGACGAGGACTGGCAGACCGCGCTGGCGATCGTCGCGCACCCCGACGACATGGAGTACGGCGGCGCCGCGGCCGTCGCCCGCTGGACCTCGCAGGGCAAGAAGGTCGTCTATGTGATGGTCACCAGCGGCGAGGCGGGCATCGACTCGCTGCACCCGGCCGAGTGCGGGCCGCTGCGCGAGGCGGAGCAGGTCGCCTCCGCGCGCGTCGTGGGCGTGGACACCGTCGAGTTCCTCGGCTACCCGGACGGGGTGGTCGAGTACGGGCTGCCGCTGCGCCGGGACATCGCCCGGGCAGTGCGCCGGCACCGGCCGGACATCGTGATCACCAGCAACTTCCGGGAGACCTACGGCGGGGTGTTCCTCAACCAGGCCGACCACATCGCGGTGGGCCGGGCGACCCTGGACGGCGTCCGGGACGCCGGGAACCGCTGGGTGTTCCGCGAGCTGGTGGAGGAGGGCCACGAGCCGTGGAACGGGGTGCGGCAGATCTGGGCGGCGTCCTCGCCGGAGTCGAAGCACGCGGTGGACACCACCGACCACTTCGACGTGGGCGTCGCCTCGCTGGAGGAGCACAAGGCGTACCTGGCCGGGCTCGGCGGGGCGATGGCGGACGCCCGGGAGTTCCTGGAGGGCTTCGGCCGGGGCGCGGGCAGCCGGCTGGGGACGCGCTTCGCGGTGCCGTTCGAGGTGTTCCCGCTGCGCTGATCACCCGTCCCCGGAATCCGGACCGGCGTCGGCGTCCTCGCGGCGCCGGCGCCGGTACCGCAGCACCTGCCGCAGCAGGAAGGCCGCGACCAGCACTCCGAGGCCGATGGCGAACCAGAGCTGGTAGCGGACCGCGGTGCGGTACACGGCGCCGATGTTGGCGCCGGCGAGGTAGCCGAAGGTGCCCCAGACGCCCGTCCACAGCACCGCGCCGAGCAGGTTGAACGGCAGGAACCGGCGCCAGGGCATCCCGGTCGTCCCGGCGATGATGCCGTTGGTCTGGCGCAGCCCGTCGACGAAGCGGGCGACCGCGACGACCTTGCCGCCGTGCCGCGCGAAGAAGCCGTCCGCGCGCTCCATCCGGGCCGGGGTGAGCAGCACGTAGCGGCCCCAGCGGTGGACGAAGGCGCGTCCGCCGGTGCGGCCGATCAGGTAGCCGAGGCTGTTGCCGAGCGCGGCTGCGCCGGTCGCGATCAGCAGCACGGCGGCGAAGTCGAGGTGCCCGGTGCCGGCGTACACCGAGGCGAGGACCAGGATGGTCTGCCCGGGCACCGGGATGCCGCAGTTGTCCAGCAGGACGAGCAGCGCCACCGCGAGGTACCCGTAGTGGTCCAGCAGTGGCGCGAGCCCGGCGAGTGCCCCGGGCAGCGGGGTCGCGGGGCCGGACACCGCGCCTCACCACCTCGCACGGGTCGCGCACGGGGTGGCGGGGGCGTCGGTCAGCGTTCTGCCAGACGCGGTTCGATGTTGCAGTCGGGGCCGGGGTAGATCAGGCCTTCGTGGCCGTCGTCGAAGCGGACCATGTACGGCGGCTGGCCGTCGGCGCCGCGCACCTCGATGATCTCGCCCTTCTGGTCCACCATGCCCACTGACCTGCTGTGGATGTGGAGCTGGTCACCTACCGCTGCGTGCATGGCCTTCTCCTCGGGTCGTGGTCGCCGCCTCCGCGGCCGTTCCGCTATCCACTGTGCTGCGGGGGCGGCGGGCTCGCAACGCCTCGGGCGGACGGGACGCGGGGAACCGCGGGGGAACAGCGGGAGGGCCGGGCCGGGTGTCAGCCGGTGGGCAGCTGTTGCGCGAGGTAGCCGCGGACCAGCCGCTTGCACTCGGCGATCAGCGTCGGATCGCCGTTCGGGTCGCCGCGGAAGGCCAGTTTGAGCACCGCGTCGGCGGCCTCCAGGGCGACCCGCAGGGTGAGCGTGACGGCCGCCGGGTCGCCCGCCCGGAACACCTCGCCGCCGAGCGCCTGCAGGCGCAGCGCGACGGCGGTGTTGTTGTCCACGCCCGCGTCCAGCAGGTGCCGGTCGTCCCGGACCCCGGCGGGGACGACCGGGCCGGCCAGCCCGAAGTCGACCTGGCCGAAGCCGGGCACGGCGCGCTTCATCGCCACGAACTCCTCCACCGCGAGGTCGGTGAAGGCGGCCGGTCCGACCGGCGCGGCCGCGGCGAGGCGGGCGTCGAGGCGCTGGAGGTACTGGTCGAGGTTGCGGCCGGCGAGCGCGGCCAGCAGGTCCTCCTTGCCGGCGAAGAACTGGTAGAGGGTGCCGATCGGCACCTGGGCGCGCTGGGCGACCTCCTTGGTGGTGAGCGCGGTCGCCCCGACCTCGTCCAGCAGTCCGGCGCAGGCGTCCAGGATGCGGCCGTACCGCTCCTGGCTGCGCTGCTGGACCGGGCGCCGCCGGACCGCCGGGGCCGTCCGGCTCGCTGTCTCGTGACTCCGGAACTCCGTGCTCATGGCCTCACTCTGCCGCATCCGCTGTTCCGGCGGCGAATCACCGGGGCGGGAGGGGGCCGGAGTTCTCCGTGGGGGAGGAAGCGACTGGTGGCCGGAGCTGAACGGAACGGTGGCGGGAAGGTGTCCACGGGTTGGCGTTGGCCTTGTCGTGGACGCGAGGACCGGTTCATACTCCTGGGGCGTACTACTTTGCGTGATCGACGCATGCCTCTTCGTGGTGACCGCGATTCAGCCGTGGCGGCCCTGATGACCGTGACGACGGTGACGGGCATTCCGTCGACGGGCGTGCCGTCGGGGCGTTCCGTCGCCACCGGACGTCTGGATGATCCTGTGTGTCCCGTGTTCCTCCCTGCTCGTGCCACGTCCCGTTGTTCGTCCCGTCGAACGGAAGGAGGGGGTCGGTTCGGTGACGCTGTCCTACGGAGGGCGTGAGGCCCTCGACACCGAGTACCGCCGGCAGTTCCTGGAGTCCGGGTACCTGGTCCTGCCCGGCCTGCTGTCGGAGGTGCTGCGCGAACGGCTCGTCCCCGAGGTGGACCGGTGGGTGGACGAGGGCCTGCGGGCCCGGTCGATCGCGGCCTGCGCCGACCCCGTCCGCAACGGCCCGCCGCCGCTGCTGGAACTGGAGTTACCGGCCCACGGCGAACTCCTCGCCCACCCGCCGCTGTTGCGGATGCTGACCCGCCTGCTCGGACCGTCCTTCGTCTTCCACCACCTGCACAGCGACCGCCAGTCCCCGGGGATCCCGGGCAAGCCGTGGCACCACGACTGCGAGCCCAACGACCGTTCCGACCCGTCGCTGCTGATGGTCCACGCGCTGCACTACCTCGGCGGGCTGGACGACCGGGTCGGCTGCCTGGCGGTGCTGCCCGGCTCGCACCGGAGCACCTTCGGCAAGTCCGCGTTCGCCCACCGCGGCACCGCGGAACTGCCGGGCGAGGTGGTCATCGACCGGCTGCCGCCCGGTTCGACGGTGCTGCTCAACTCGGCGCTGTTCCACACCCGCAGGCCGGCGCCGGACGGACCGGGGCGGCCCCGGTACTTCATCGACGCCTCCTACTGCCAGGTGGGCGCACGCTGGCGCCCGGTGAAGCCGTACTGGCGGCAGATGCTCGCCCGCGCCCGCGAACTGGACCTGGCCGACGGGCAGTGGCCCGAACTGTTCGCGGAACGGCACTTCACCGAGTACACCGGAACCGTCTGAGGAGCACTGCCGTGGAGATCGTCACCGCCGTCGCCTACTCCGAGGTGCACGACGCCTACCTGCGGGACCACCCGGTGGAGCGGGCCCACGAGGCGAACAGCAACATGTACGGCGAGGAGAACCTCGAACGCGCCGACCGCAACTCCGGCGGCTGGTGGCGGGTCCGGCTCTCGCGGGCGGACGTCCTGGGCGTGGTGCTGCCCTGGCACCTCAGCGAGGGCGGGGAGCTCGAGCTGGTACCGCGCTCCGGGCTCACGGTGGCCGAGGCCGCCGAGCGGGTCCGTTCCGGCGGGGCCGCCTGGACTGCCGCCAATCCGGTCTGCGCGGCGAAGCTGCGGCTGCTGCGGTGGGCCCCGTTCACGCCGGTCTTCCTCAGCACCGCCCCGGTCGACCACCCCGACTACGGGGATCTGTCCGTGCGGGCCGGGCTGATCCACCTCGACGGCCTACACCGCATGCTGGCCTGGGAGTTGGCCGGGCGGCTGCCCGCCCGGGCGGTGCTGGACGGGTACCTGGTGGGCGACCCCGGGGCACCGGCCGGGCGGGTGCCCGACCGGGCGGGTCGGGTGGGCCGGGCGGGGGACGAGTCGGCGTGACAGCCACGACGCAGCACGTCCGGTCCGCGCCGTCCGCCCGGTCGGCGCGCTCGCTGCCCGAGCTTCTCTCCCGCCTCGCCCGGGCGCACCCGGACCGGACCGCGCTGAGCGACGGTACCCGCACCGTCGACTACCGCACGCTGGACGCCGCGTCCGGCCGGATCGCCGCCCGGCTGGCCGCGGCCGGCACCGGGCGGGGGGAGCGGGTCGCCCTGGTCGGGCCCCGGGACGCCCGGATGCTGGTGCTGCTGCACGGGGTGCTGCGCTCGGGCGCGGCCGCAGTGCTCGCGGACCCGGACTGGTCGGCGGCCGACCTCGCCCGGCGGCTGGCAGCCGTCCGGGTCGGGCGGGTGCTCGCGACGCAGGGCGGGCTCGGCGGGGAGGTGGTGGACGTCGAGGCGCTGCCGGAGCTGCCCGTACCCCCGATCGAGGTGCCGGGCGAGGACCTCGCCTACCTCTCCTTCACCTCCGGGTCGAGCGGCGAGCCCAAGGCGGTCGCCGTCACCCACGCCAACGCCGTGCACTACGCGCAGGCGCTGGCCGGGCGACTGGCCTTCACCGAGGCGGACGCGCCGCGCACCGCGCACGTCACCACGCTGGCCGCCGACCTCGGCCACACCTCCTGGCTGCTCGCCCTCGCCACCGGCGGCTCGGTGCACGTCGTCCCGGACGGCGTGGTGCGCGACCCGCAGGCGTTCTGGGCCTCGCTGCGGCAGGCCGGGGTGAACGTGCTGAAGACCACCCCCTCGCACCTGACCGCCCTGCTGGAGGGCCGTCCGGCCGGCTCCCCGCCGCTGCACACCGTGCTGCTCGGCGGCGAACCGCTGCCGCGCCCGCTCGCCGTCGCCCTGCTCGACGGGGGCACCACCGCCCGGCTGGTCAACCACTACGGCCCGACCGAGACCACCGTCGGCGCCACCTGCCTGCCGGTCACCGACGCCCGCCGACTGCCCGACGAGGAGCCGACCGTACCGATCGGCACCGCGATCGGGGAGGTGCTGCTCACCGTGGTGGACGGCGCCGGGCGGGCGGTGCCGGACGGCGAGGTGGGGGAGCTGCTCATCGGCGGCCGCGGCGTCACCGCCGGGTACTTCGGGCGGCCGGTGGAGACCGCCCGCGGCTTCCTCTGGCGCGACGGCCAACTGATGTACCGCACGGGCGACTTGTGCCGCCGCCGGGCGGACGGGGACCTGGTCTTCCTGGGCCGGGTGGACCGCCAGGTGAAGGTGCGCGGCCACCGGGTGGACCTCGCCGAGGTCGAGCGGGCCATGGACGGGCACCCGGGCGTCCTCCGCTCGGCGGTGCTGCTGCGGGAGACCGCCGTCGGCAGCCAACTGCTGGGCGCGGTACGGCTGTCGGGAGGACCGGAGGTCGTGGAGAGCCTCGGCGGATACCTGCGGGACCGGCTGCCGGGCTACTCGGTGCCGCAGCCGATCCTGGTGCTCCCGGACTTCCCGGTCGGGCCGAACGGCAAGCTCGACCGGCAGCGGCTGGGCGAGCTGGTCGCCGAACTGGTCGAGGCGCGAGCGGAGTCGTCGGGCACGGCGGCGACCGGACTGGCCGGGGAGATCGCCCGGTTCTGGGCGGGCGCACTCGGGCTGCCCGCCGTCGGTCCGCGGGCCGACGTGCTGGGCCTCGGCGGGGACTCCATCCTCGCCATGCGCACCATCGCCTTCCTGCGGCGCTCGGGCCTGCGCGTCGCCTACGAGGACTTCTACCGGCACCCGACCGCGGAGGGCCTGGCAGCCGCCGCCGTCCCGGCCGCCCCCGCCGTCCCGGTCCCGCGCACCGGGGAGGGCGGTGCCGGTCGACTCGCCCCGGCCCAGCGCTGGTTGTACCGGCAGCGGTCCGTACGGGACGTGCGGCACTGGAACCAGTCCGTCCTGCTGCGCTGCCGTACGGCGGTGGACCCGGCGGCGCTCTCGGCGGCGGTCGCGGCCGTCCTGGAACGCCACCCGGCGCTGCGTCGCCCGGTCTCCCCGGACGGCTGCGGCGAGCCCCGTCCGGTGGCGGGCCTCGACCCGGTCTCCTACTCTCGGATCCCGCGCACGGCCGGCCCGCTCGCCGACACGACGGCCGACACGATCGCCGGGGTCTGTACCGAACTCCACCGCAGCCTCGATCCGTCGGCCGGTCGGCTGCTGCGCGTCCACCTGTTCTCGGGCACGCCCGGGACCGACGACCGGCTCGCGCTGATCGGGCACCACCTGGTGGTCGACGGGCTGTCCTGGCGGATCCTGCTGGACGACCTGGCGCACGCCTACCGGGCGGTGCTCGACCGGAAGCCGACCGACCTGCCGCCGACGGCGGACTTCTACGCGTGGGCGGCCGCCGCGCCGCCGGCGCCCGATGCCGGAACCTCCGCTGTGGAGCCGACCGCGGAGCCCGCCGCGGAGCCCGCCGCGCTCAGCTGGGCGCTCGACGCGGAGGCCACCGCGCGGCTGGTCGCGCGGCATGGCGGCGGCGCCGGTCTGGAGGCCGCGCTGCTGGCCGCCTTCGCCGCAGCCGTCACCGGCTGGAACGGCAGCCCCCGCTTCGCCGTCGAGGTCGAGACCCACGGCCGGGACGCCACGGGCGATCCGGGCGAATTCCTGGACACCGTCGGCTGGTTCACCGCCGTCAAGCACGTCGAGCTGGCGGCCGGGGCGGACCCCGAGACGGTGGCGCGGCGGCTGCGCGAGGCGCCCGTCCGCCCGATGGACGCGCCCGGGGAGCGGCCCGCCGCCGGGTTCAACTTCCTCGGCACCTTCCGGCTGCCCGAGGAGCCCGCGCTGGACTGGACGGTCGCCGAGGAGCAGGCCGGGGTCGCCCGTTGCGCCGGGGGTGACCCGCTGTACCGACTGCGGCTCACCGCGAGGATCGTGGAGCAGCGGCTGGTCGCCGACCTGGTGTACGGGTGGCCGGTACTGCCGCACGCCACCGCCGAGCGGATCGCCGGCGCGTTCGCCGCAGCCGTCGCCGCCGGGGCAGGGACCCCGGACGCGCGGGTACGGCCCGTCCGCACCCCGCTGTCCACCTCCGGCCAGCTGCTGCACCCCGGGGCCCCGCCGACCGCCCGGGCGACAGTCCGCGAGCCCGCCCGGGTGCTGCTCACCGGCGCCACCGGCTACCTCGGGCAGCACCTGCTGGACGCCTTCCTGCGGCGCGGCGCCGAGGTCACCTGCCTGGTGCGGGCCGTGGACGACGCCGGAGCCCTGGAACGGCTGGGGGCCCGCGCCGCCCACGCCGTCGCCGGGGACGTGGACCGGGACGGCCTCGGCCTCTCCCCGGCCGGGCTGGACCGGGCCCGGGGCGCGCGGATCGTCGTGCACGCGGCGGCGGACGTCCGGCTGGTCGCCTCGCCCGACGAGCTGGAGCGCACCAACCACACGGCGGTGCGCCGACTGCTCGGCTGGGTCGGGGAGCACGCCCCGGAGGCCCGCGTCCACCACGTCTCCACGCTCGCCGTCTCCGGCGGAGTGGACGGCCCGCCGCGCCGCTTCAGCGAGGCGGACCTGGAGATCGGCCAGCACTTCCGCACCCCGTACGAGCGGTCCAAGTACCGTGCGGAGCAAGCCGTTCGGGCCTGGGCCGCCACCGGGCACGCCGCCTACCTGCACCGCAGCGGGCACATCGCGGCGCACAGCCGGACCGGCGCGTTCCAGACCAACACCGGTGACAACCGGATCTACCAGCTGATCCGCGGCTACCTGCTGGCCGGCGCCGCCCCGAGCCGCCCGGACACCTCCTTCGCGTTCTCGCACGTGGACACGGTGGCCGCCGGGATCGCCGCGATCGCCCTCGACCCGTACGCCGCACCCGGCGCGTACCACGTCGAGTCGCCGTACGAGGTGCCGCACGACGAGCTGGTCGGCTGGCTCGCCGGGCTCGGCCACCGGGTGCGGCTCACCGACGACGAGGACTTCGCGGCAGCGATCGCCGCGGTCGAGCGGCGGCACCCGACGGCGGCCCGGCTGGCCGCCGCCTGGGCGCAGCAGGAGGAGCGCAACGTCCGGGTGGACAGCGCGTACACCACCGCGGTGCTCGACCGGCTGGGCGTCCGCTTCGCCGCCCCGACCCCGCAGTGGTGGTCGGCGGCGCTCGCCTGGGCCGCCGAGGCCGGCTACCTGCCGCCCGCCGGTCGGTCCTTTCCCGACAGCTCTCCCGGCAGCTCTCCCGAAGGCTTCCCCGCAGGCTTCCCCGACGGCAGGACTCACCCGTGAAGGCAGGTTCCGTGTCCCAGCTCTCCCCGGTGCTCAAGCAGGCCACCCCGGTCGTCGCCGTGCGCGGCGAAGGCCTCCACCTCTACGACGCCGAGGGCCGCCGGTACCTCGACTTCACCTCCGGCGTGGGGGTGACCAGCGCCGGCCACTGCCATCCGCGGATCGTCGAGGCCGTCCGCGAGCAGGCCGGGCGCCTGATCCACGGGCAGTACACCACCGTGCTGCACGACCGGCTGCTCACCCTCACCGAGCGGCTCGGCGAGGTGCTGCCGCCCGGCCTGGACTCGCTGTTCTACGCCACCGCCGGCACCGAGGCGGTGGAGGCGGCACTGCGGCTCGCCCGGCACGCCACCGGGCGGCAGAACGTGATCGTCTTCGAGGGCTCCTTCCACGGCCGCACCATGGGCGCGGCCTCGCTCACCACCGCGGGCACCAGGTTCCGGGCGGGCATCGGTCCGCTGATGCCCGGGGTCGCGGTCGCGCCGTTCCCGGCCGCGTTCCGGCTCGGTCTGTCCGAGGAGGAGGCGGTCGAGCACGCGTTGCGAGGACTGGACGAGGTCCTCGCCACCGCCTCCGCGCCCGCCGAGACCGCGGCGATGTTCGTCGAGCCGGTGCTCGGCGAGGGCGGCTACGTCCCCGCCCCGCCCGGCTTCCTGGCCGGGCTGCGCGAGCGCGCCGACCGTCACGGCATCCTGCTGGTGGTGGACGAGGTGCAGACCGGCTTCGGGCGCACCGGCCGGTTCTGGGCCCACGAGTACGAGCAGGGGGTGCGGCCGGACGTCCTGATCACCGCCAAGGGCCTGGCCGGTGGCTTCCCGCTGTCCGCGATCGCCGCGCCCGCGGAGCTGATGGGCCGCGCCTGGCCCGGCTCGCAGGGCGGAACGTACGGCGGGAACCCGGTGGCCTGTGCCGCCGCCCTGGCCACCCTGGACGTGCTGCGCGAGGAGCGGCTGGTGGAGAACGCGGCCGAGCAGGGCGTGCGGCTGCTGGCCGGGCTGCGGGCGGTCGCCGCCGAGGTGCCCGGGATCGCGGACGTCCGGGGCCTCGGGCTGATGGCCGCGAGTGAGTTCTGCCGCCCGGACGGCTCCCCGGACCCGGAGGCCGCCCGGCGCGCCCAGCAGGGCGCCGCCGAACACGGCCTGCTGCTGTTGCTCTGTGGGATCCACCTCAACGTGGTCCGGATGGTCCCCGCGCTGGTGGTCACGGCCGGGCAGGTCGACGAGGCGCTGGAGCTCTGGACCAAGGCCGTCACGACCGCAGGCCGCTAGGAAGCGGGAAGTCGCAAGGAAGCGGGAAGGCGTAAGGAAACCGGAAGGCGCTGGCACGTCGGAAGCCGCCAGGAAGGAGCAACCCATGGAAGCGATGACGGAAATCGGCTGGAGCAGCCTGGAGTTGGAGGCCCGGCGGGAGCTCTGGTCGCTCCCACTGGGGGAGGAGGAGCGGCGGCTGCTGTGGGCCGACGCGCGGGCCGGGCGGTGGGGCGCGGCCGAGCCCGTGCGCGCCCGGCTGCGGGAGTTCGTCGGGGACGCCGTCGCCTCGGTCGGCATCACGCACGTCAGCGGACTGGTGGACCCGGCGCACCCGGAGGAGGAGATCACCGAGGCGCTCTCCTTCCTGCTGCGGGACTACGGCCGGATCGTCCCGCAGAACGGGCGCGGCGACCTCACCTCGGTGCTGCGCGACCAGGACGGCGACGGCAACACCGAACTCGGCTTCCACTGCGACACCTGCGACCTGCTCGTCCTGCTCTGCCTGCGGCCGGCCTTCGACGGCGGCGGGTTGACCAAGCTGGCGAGTGCGCGCCACGTCCACGACCTGATCGAGCGGGAGCGGCCGGACGCGCTGGCGACGCTGTGCGAGGACTGGACCTTCGACCGGACCGGACGGGCGGGCCCGCAAGTGGTGGTCACCCCGATCCTCTACCACCGGAAGGAGGGGACGGTCGGCTGCTACTACCAGACCCGTACCGTGCGCTCCTCCCCGGACCGGGGCGGACCGGAACTGACGGACCGTCAGTGGGAGGCGCTGGGTGTCCTGGACGAGGTGCTGTACCGGCCGGAGATCGCCTTCGGCCTGCCGATGGCCGCCGGTGACCTGCTGATCATCCGCAACAGCCGGGTGTTGCACGGGCGTTCGCCGTTCATCGACGAACCCGGCCGGTACTCCCGGCGGATGCTGCGGGTCTGGGTGAACGAGGGGGAGGAGTGGGCGCGTTGACCGCACCGCACGGACGGGTCGCGATCGTCACCGGCGGCGGCAGCGGCCTCGGTCGAGCCTCGGCGCTGGCCCTGCTGGAGGCCGGCTGGACGGTCGCCGTCGCCGGGCGCCGCAAGGACGCGCTGGAGGAGACCGCCGCCCTGGCCGGCCCGGAGGCCTCCCGGGTGCTCGCCGTCCCGACCGACATCCGCAGCCCGCAGGAGGTCGCCGGGCTCTTCGACACCGTCCGGGACCGGTACGGCCGACTGGACCTGCTGTTCAACAACGCGGGCGCCGCGGCCCCGCGCCGCCCGATCACCGACACCCCGTTCGAGGACTGGAACCGGGTGCTCGACACCATCGTCACCGGCGGCTTCCTCTGCGCCCGCGAGGCCTTCCGGGTGATGAGCACCCAGACCCCGCAGGGCGGGCGGATCATCAACAACGGCGCGCCCTCGGCGCACGTGCCGCGTCCCAACTCCATCGCGTACACGGCCGCCAAGCACGCCGTCCTCGGGATGACCAGGGTGCTCGCCCTGGACGGCCGCCCGTACGGCATCTCCTGCGGGCAGATCGACGTCGGCAACGTCACCCCCGTCGACGGCGGACCGCAGCCGGCCGCGATGCAGGCCGACGGGACGATGGCGGTCGAGGCGACCATCCCGGTGGAGCGCTTCACCGAGGCACTGGTGCTGATGGCCTCCCAGCCGCCGGACACCACCATCCAGTCCCTGGTCGTGCTGCCGACCACCATGCCGTTCGTCGGAAGGGGGTGAGCCGTGCTGGTCAGCGCACGCTCCTTCGAGGAGTACCGGGCGATGTTCGCGCTCACCGACCGCGACCTGGAGCAGCGCGTCCTGGACTGCCCGGGCGGTGCGGCGAGCTTCGTCGCCGGGGCCGGGCGGCGGGGCGTCGACGCGGTCGCCGTGGACCGCCAGTACGCCCACCACCGGGAGGAGTTGGGCCTGCTGGTCGAGCGGGAGACCGCGTTCAAGCGGGAGATGCTGGTGAAGGAGACGGCCGGCCACGCCTGGACCTGGTACGCCGACGTGGACGACCTGGTCCGCCAGTGGACCGCCAGCGCCCGCGACTTCCGGGCCGACATCGCCGCCCGCCCGGACCGCTACGTGGCCGGCTCGCTGCCCGAACTCCCCTTCGGAGACGACTCCTTCGACCTGGTGCTCAGCTCGCACCTGGTCTTCTCGTACGGCAACCGGCTGGACGAGGAGTTCCACCGGGCGGCCCTGCTGGAACTCGCGCGGGTGGCGCGCCGGGAGGTCCGGCTGTTCCCGCTGACGGTGTACGACACGGGAGTCCGCTACCCGGGGCTGGAGCGGCTGCGCCGGGAGCTGGCGGGGCTCGGCGTCCCCAGCCGGGTGGAGCGGACGGCGTACGAGTTCCAGCCCGGGGCCGACGAGATGCTGGTCCTCTCCTGCGCGGGCTACCGGGCTCCGGCGCGAACAGCCCGGCCGGTCCGGTCGGTGCGGCCGGTCCGGCCGGCCGGCGCCGAGGACCGGGTGCGCTGGCGGCACCGGGAGGCGCCGAGCTGAAGCGGGCCGCCGTTCACGGGGCGCGGCGGCCTCGCGCAGCCGCGCCCCGGGTGAACCGCCCCGGGCGGTCGGTCAGTTGACGTACACCGCCGGGCCGCCCGGCTGCGAGGTGTCGGTGACCGGGCCGTACGTCGCGGAGAAGTACCCGTCGGCGGGGCAGAGCGCCGAGCCGCCGCTCTTGGCGAAGTGCTCGGTGCGGAAGGCGAGGCTGTGCGCGGAGTTGTCGGCGCTGCCGGTGAACGCGCCGCTGAGCTGGTAGCTGCAGGTGATGGTGCCGAACCAGCTGTTGAGCACGGCGGTGGCCTGGATCGCCCCGGTCGACCCGCCGTTGAGGGTGACCGGCAGCCCCGGGCCGTCGGAGACGGTCATGCCGTACGGGAGGTTGCCGACGGTCAGGCTGCGCACCGAGGTGACGCCGGTGACGTTGCTGGTGCAGGAGCCGAAGGTCAGCCCGGTCAGCGACTCGGTGGCCGAGCCCGGGGCCGCCGGGTTGGTCAGCGCCTTCGCGGTGAGCTGCGAGACGGCGCAGGTGACGCCGGTGGTGCTGGTCGCGGTCGAGTAGAAGGTCGCGACGGTGCCCGCGGCGAGCGGCGCGGCGAGCGCGTCGCCCGGAGCGACGGCGGCACCGCCCGCACCGCCGGTGGTGAGCACCGGGCCGGCGGCGAGCCGGGCGACGGCGGGCGCGGCGTGCTCGGGCACCGCTGACGCGGGCGCCGCGACCGCGGCGAGCACCGCGGTGGCGGAGAGGGCCGCGACGGCGGCGGCGGGGACGGCAAGGCGGCGGCTCAGGCGCATGGGAAAGCCTCTTCCTCGGTGAGGGGCGAGAAGACGACCCTTTCGAGTCGCTCCCGGGCGGTGGGGGGACCGGTCGAGGATCTGACTACGTTCTAGAGCTGTGACCGTGCCCCGTCAAGAAGATGGACGGGACTTGCTGACTTTTCGTCAACAAGAAAGGGGGTGCCGGACCGAGCCCCTTCGGTCGGGCCGTAGAGTACGGGCCCGTGACCTCCGCCACCGGCCCCTCCGATGCCGAACTCGCCCGCCTGCTCGCCGAAGTGCGCGCCTGCGCCGGTCACCTCGCCGCCGGCCTCGGCGGGCTGACCGACCGGCAGGCCCGCGAGCCGTCCGCGCTTCCCGGCTGGAGCCGCGCCCACGTCATCACGCACGTCGCGCGCGGCGCCGACGCGTACCGGTGGCTGCTGGCACTGGCCCGTACGGGCGGCGAGCCCGGGCCGCGGGCCGACGCGGCGGCGCTGGACCGGGCACTGCGCGAGGGTGCCGAGCGCACAGCGGCCGAGCTCGTCGACGACCTGCGGCGCAGTCTGGACGGGCTGTTCGACGAGGCGGCGGCCCTGCCCGCCGAGCGCTGGAGCACGCTCGTCCCGGCGCTCGCGGGGTGGCGGCACCCCGCCTGGTTCACCCTCCACCGCGCCTGGCGCGAGGTCGAGACCCACCACGTCGACCTCGACCTCGGCCACCGCCCGGCCGACTGGTCCACCGGCTACGTCTCCTGGGCGCTCGACGCGACCACCGCCACACTGGCCGCCCGGGACTTCCCCGTCGCCCGGCTGGAGGCCACCGACCTCGGGCGCGCCTGGAACCTCGCCGCCTCCGGCCCGGCGGTCAGCGGCCCCGGGCACGTGCTGCTCGCCTGGCTCACCGGACGCGGTCCGGCCCCGCGGGCCGCCCACGGCGGTCCGCTGCCGACCCCGCTGCCGGTCCCGCCGGCGTGGCCGCTGCCGCCGGTGCCGGGCTGGGGCTGATCCGGCCCGCCGGACCGGTCGTGCAGCGGCAACACGGTTTCGTACACCGGTGGCTCCGCCGCGTCCACCTCGACGTCGGGCGGCCCCCAGCGGGGACGAGGTCGACCGGGACCGATCCATCCGCGGCCGGCCGTCCGCCACCCCCGAGGAGCTGGCGGGCGGCGGGCCCGGAGCCGACCGGGGCGCGGCTACCCTCGGCGGTATGGACGCCTCGGAAGCCACCCGACCGGAGGGCCCCGTCGGCTCGGCGGGCCTCGCGGAGCTCGTACGGCTGCTGGACCGGCGCGGCGCGGTGGTGCTCAGCGGCGCCGGCCTGTCCACCGAGTCCGGCATCCCCGACTACCGCGGCGCCACCGGCCGCCGCCGCAGCGGCACCCCGATGACCTACCAGGAGTTCACCGGCAGCGAGGCCGCCCGGCGCCGCTACTGGGCCCGCAGCCACACCGGCTGGCCCGCCTTCGCCCGGGCCCGGCCGAACGCCGGGCACCGTGCGGTGGAGCGGCTGCGCACCTCGGGGCACGTCACGGCGGTCATCACCCAGAACGTCGACGGGCTCCACCGCGCGGCCGGCACCCGGGAGGCCGTGGAACTGCACGGCGGGCTCCACCGGGTGGTCTGCCTCGACTGCCGACGCACCAGCTCGCGCGCCGAACTCGACCAGCGCCTCGACGAGCTGAACCGGGGCTTCCGCCGCCCCGGGGCCGAGCTGCGCCCGGACGGCGACGCGCAGCTCTCGCAGGAGCTGGTGGAGGGGTTCCGGGTCGCGCCCTGCGCGGACTGCGGCGGAGTGCTCAAGCCGGACGTGGTCTTCTTCGGCGAGAACGTGCCCGCCTCCCGGGTCGAGCGGTGCTACGAGCTGGTGGACGCCGCACGGTCGCTGGTGGTCCTCGGCTCCTCGCTCACGGTCCTGTCGGGCCTGCGCTTCGTCCGCCGCGCCGCCCGGGCGCAGCTGCCCGTCGCCATCGTCAACCAGGGCCCCACCCGCGGGGACGACCTCGCCGCGCTCCGCCTCGACCTCCCGCTCGGGACGGCCATGACCGAGGCGGCCCGGCTGCTGGGCGCCGCCTGACCCGAGCCGGCCGCGACCGTCAGCCCGCCGGCTGCCAGAGCCGTCCCGGCACCCACAGCGGCGCGGGCCCACCGCGCGGCATGACGCGGGCCGCGTTCTGCTCCAACCACCGGCACACCCGCTCCGGATCGTTCTCGCACAGCTCGACCAGGGCGGCGGCGGCGATGCGGGTGCAGCCGAGCACGAGCGCGAGGGTGTCCTGGCGGCGGTGCCGCTCCCGGACGTACGCCTCGACCCGCTCCTCGAAGCGCTCCTCGACCCGTCGGACGTAGGACGGGTCGTCCCCGGCGGGCAGCGCCTGGACGCCGTGCCACACCAGGGTCAGCGCGCAGGGCTCGGCCGGGTGCGACACCTCGTCCCGGCGGGCCTGCTCGCGGGCCTCCGCCGAACGCTGCCCCAGCCACTCCAGGGCCGCCGACTCGTCCCCCGCGCAGGACCGGACGACCAGCTCCGCCGCGCGTCCGGCGACCGCCCGCAGCGCAGCCGCCGCAGGCACCCGCAGGCCGGGCGCGGCCGGGTCGCCGAACGCCAGCCAGGCGTCCGCGAACGAGGCCGCCCGCAGTCCGCCCACCCACGCCGGTGCCCCGCCCGCGGCGCCCAGCCACTCCTGCGCGCCCAGCCGGACCAGTCCGACGGCGACCAGGTACGCCGCGTCCCCGTCGAGCCCCGACGCCCGTCCGTTGCGCATCACACACCACCCCCACCAGCGGTCATCACCCCGTGTGCGCACATCACATCACACCGGGATGCGAACCAACTAGTCAGGGCCACGTCACAAAATGAGCCGATTCCGGACGTCCGGAGGGTGCCTGGCCGCGGCGGCGGGGCGACCGACCGGGGGATGTTGCCGCGGGCGCGACCGCCGATCGCGGGTGACGCACAGTCAAGGGTGTTCTGCTGGCGGGCAGGCGATCTCGCCACCCCCGTCGATCAAGGAGAGACCATGTCCCGCCTGCCCGGAGCGGCCCGCCGCTCACCCCTCCGCCCGCTCCACCGCTCGCCCCGCACCGGCAGGGCCGCCGGCGCCGTCTCCGCGGCCTGCGCCGCCCTCGCCCTGCTGGCCGTGACCCCCGCCGTCGCCGTCGCGCCGCCGCTGTCCAACCCCAGGATCGTCGCCCACTTCGACCTGGACAAGGGGCAGCAGCCCGAGAACATCGCCCTCGAACCGGACGGCTCCGCCGACCTCACCCTGTCCTTCGCCCGGCAGATCGGCCGGGTCGACACCGGCGGCAACCTCACCGTCCTCGCCACCCTGCCCGCCCCCGCCAAGCCCGCCACCCCGCTCATCGGCGCCGCGGTCGTCACCGGGATCGCCCGCGCCCACGACGGCACCCTCTACTTCGGCTACGCCACCGGCACCGAGGACCTGAACGGCATCTGGCGGCTCTGCCCCGACGGCACCCCCGAGCGGATCGCCGCCCTGCCCGTCACCGGCTTCCCCAACGGACTCGCCCTGGACGAGCACCACGGCCTCCTCTACACCGCCGACTCGGCGCTCGGCGTCGTCTACGCCGTCCCGGCGGACGGCGGCACCGCCACCACCTGGTCCGACGACGCCCTGCTCAAGCCCACGACCGCCTTCGGCGCCAACGGCCTCAAGCTGCACCACGGCGCCGTCTGGGTGAGCAACACCGACACCGGCAACCTGCTGCGCATCCCCGTCGGCGGCGACGGCGCGGCCGAGCCCGCCGAGGTCCGTGCGAGCGGGCTCGCGGGCATCGACGACTTCGCCTTCACCGGGCACGGCGACGCCCTGATCGCGGCCCTCAACTCACCGACCGAGGCCGTCTACGTCGCGGGCGACGGCAGCCACCACACCGTCCTCACCGGCGCCGACGGGCTCTCCAACCCGACCTCGGTGGCCGTGCGCGGCGGGACGGTCTACGTCCCGAGCGCGGCCTACTTCACCCGGACGGACCCCAACCTGCTGCTCGCCGACCTGCAGCGGTGACGGACCCGCCGCTCTAGGGCCCTCGCCCGGGGCTCCCGCCCGGCCCTCGCCCGGGGCTCCCGCCCGGCCCTCGCCCGGGGCTCCCGCCCGGCCCTCGCCCGGGGCTCCCGCCCGGCTCCCGCGCTCCGGCGTGGTGGCCGGGCGGGGCTGTTCCGGGGGTGCCCCGGGGTGCGGTCGGGAGGGCGGGGTCGGCGTGCCAGGCGGTCGGGCGAGGGGGTGGCGCCGTACCGTCTGCCCATGATCGTCGGTCTGCTGTCCGCCCTCCTCGCCGCGCTGCTCACCGGTTCGGCCACCGTGCTGCAGGCGGTCGGCGCCCGTCGTGCCGCCGCCGCGGGCCCGCAGGCGGGGGAGGCGGCCGCGCTGGCCGGGGCGCTGCGGCAGTGGCCGTTCCTGGCGGGGGTCGGGATGGACATGTGCGGCTTCGCCGCCGAACTCGTCGCCCTGGAGCGGCTGCCGCTCTACGTGGTCGAGGCGGCACTGGCCTCCGCGCTCGCCGTGACGGCGGTCGGGGCGGCCCGGGTGCTGCGGGTGCGGTTGCGGCGCAGCGAGTGGGCCGGGGTGGTGGCGGTGTGCACTGGGCTGTTGCTGCTGGCGCTCACCGCCGGACGGGACGGCCACGGTACGGGTGACGACGCACTGCGGCTGGGGGTGCTGCTGGTCGCGGTGGCCCTGGTCGGCGCGGGCTGGGCGGTGGTGCGGTACGGCGGCGCCCGGCGCGCCCCGCTGCTCGGGCTGGTGGCGGGGCTGCAGTTCGGGGTGGT
The DNA here is from genome assembly GCF_055560835.1 of Kitasatospora sp. NPDC023120. Lineage (NCBI taxonomy): Bacteria > Bacillati > Actinomycetota > Actinomycetes > Kitasatosporales > Streptomycetaceae > Kitasatospora > Kitasatospora sp. NPDC023120. Next base: position 58,815 of record NZ_JBVHHY010000026.1, read on the forward strand.
CGGGGTGGGGGTGCGGGTGCTGCCGGAGCCGAGGCTGCCGCAGCTGCTCGCCGAACCTTCGGCGTACGCGGTCGCGGTGGCGGGGATCGGCGGGTTCGCCGCGCTGACCTGGGCGATGCAGCACGGCTCGGTGACCTCGGCGACGGCCGCGATGGTGCTGGGGGAGACGCTCGGGCCGGCGGTGGTCGGGGTGCTTGTCCTCGGCGACCACACCCGGCCGGACCTGGCCCCGGTCGCCGTCCTCGGTTTCCTGACTGCCGTGGTGGGTGCGCTGACCCTGGCGCGTTTCGGCGACGCCGAGCAGCCGGCCGCCACGGCCTGAGGCCCGGAACGGGGCCGGGCGGCCCGAGGAACTCGGACCGCCCGGCGGTGTGGTCGGGCCCAGGCTCCCCGGCCGGGCGGCTTCGACGCTCAGTTGTCGTCGGCCGCCGTGTCGCTGTCGGCCTGGGCGGCCGCGCTGTCGGCGGCGTCGAGCTTGTGCTGCATGTCCTGGACCTGGCTGGTGTCGGCGGCTCCGGGGGCCGGGTGCTCGGCGGGGCCGCAGGCGGTGAGCAGGGCGGTCCCGGCGAGGACGAGCGCGGCGAGGGGGCCGGTCGGGCGGCGGGTCACTTGGAGTCGCCCTGGTCGTGGGCGGCGCACCAGGTGGCGACGGACTTGAGGTCGTTCTGCCGGGTCTGCAGGGTGGTGACCAGGCTCTTGCGGGCGGTGAGACGGTCGTTGAGGAGCGTCTCGATCTCGGTGTGGCCGGCGGCCTTGGCGTTGGCGGCCCGCTGCTGCAGGCGGGCGACCGAACCGGCGGTGGTCGCGTCGCCGTTCAGCCGGGTGAGCGCCTTGGTGACGCGCTGCTCGGTCTTCGGCAGCCGCTTGCAGACGGACTTCGCACCGTCGCCCGTGGGCGTGGACCCGGCGTGCGGTGCGGCGGACGGCGAGCCGCCCGCTCCGTCGGCCTGGGCGGGGACGGCGGCGAGCAGCGAACCCGCGAGAGCGAGGGCGCCGAGGGCGCCGAGAGCGGTGGCCCTGCGGCCGGCGGACGTGCGGTGGGCGGACATGGGCGTCCCTTTCTGCCGTGGACGGTCTCGGACACCGGGCGGGCAGGCGCGTCGCCGCGCGGCACGGCCCGGCGACGACCCGGCTACGGCCTGGCGACGTCCGGCCCGGCCCGGTCGCCGGGAGCGTAGGACGGCTTCTTGTGGATTCCCTGTGGAACGGGGAGCGCGGCGAGGACGCCCCGCTCAGACGTGCCTAGCCCGTGATCCAGTCCCGCCGCGCCGGGAGCCGTACGGTCGGCGCGTCGGTGTCCGGGAGCGGCAGGCGGACCTCCACCCGGCACCCGGTCCCGCCGGGCGGTTCGGTGATCCGGACGGCACCCCGGTGCAGCGCGGCCTGCTGGGCGACCAGGGTCAGCCCGAGCCCCGAGCCCGGGCTGTCGCGCCGACGGTGGAAGCGGTGGAAGACCGTCTCGCGCTCGTCCGGCGGGATGCCGGGCCCGGCGTCGTCGACGGTGAGCAGCGCGACCGGACCGGCCGGGACCAGCCGGACCGTCATCCGGGCCGGCTCCGCCCGCCCCGACCCGTCGTGCCCGTCGGGCCCGCCTGGCCTGGCACTCCCGTGGACGGCGGCGTTGACCAGCAGGTTGACGAGCATGATCCGCAGCCCGGGCTCCCAGCCGAACACCCGTAGCTCCGACGGAAGTTCGACGGTGATCTCGGCCCTGGGGTGGCGGCGCCGGGCGTCGGCGGCGGCCGCGTCGGTGAGTTCGGCGAGGTCCACCGGGCCGAAGGAGTCGACCTCGACCAGATCGCCGCGCGCGAGCGTGCCGAGCGCGGTGAGCAGGTCCAGCAGCCGGGTGTGGTCCTCGCGCAACTCGGCGACGATCTCGGCCCGTTCGCCGGACGGGAGTTCCGGGTGGGCGGCCAGCACGTCCAGGTTGGTGCGCAGGCTCATCAGCGGTGTCCGCAGCTCGTGCGAGGCGGCGGAGGAGAAGGAGCGCGCGGTCTCCAGGGCTTGGGCGGTGCGTAGCGCCTGTTGGTCGTAGCGGGAGAGCAACAGGGCGAGGGCGGCGGCGAGTTCGTCGACCTCGGCGGTGCCGGTGCGCTCCGCGCTGAGCGCGGCACGGTTCGGTTCCGCGCTGCCCTCGCCCTCGCCGGTGCCGTTGTCGGTGCCGGGCGCGGGAGGTGCCGCGGGGTCGAGCTCCGCCGCCCGGCGGCTGAGCCGGCGCAGCGGTGCGGTGGCGCGTTCGGCGAGGGCGAAGCCGATCAGGGCGGAGACCGGTGCGGCGATCGCGGCCACCAGCAGGACCCGTCGGCGCACGGCCGCCGTCTGGCTGCCGGCCAGTCCGCCGGGCTCGCTGATCCAGAGCGTGCCGCTGCCGCCGTTCGCCCCGGTGCCGGAGACGCGGACGGTCAGTACCCGCCAGGCCGCGCCACGGTCATGGACGGTGGCGGGCCCGCCGGGCGCGGTGGGGAACGCCTGGTCGTCGGCGGGCTGCGGGCCGACCGACAGCAGCACGGTGCCGTCCCCGGCGGTGACCCGGACGCCCGAGTCCAGCGCGGCGTCCAGCACCTTGCGCTGCTGGTTCTGCTCGGCCTTGGAGCGGCCGCGGGCGTCGGCGGAGACCAGCGCGCGCACGCTCGGCAGGACGGCGGCCGCCCGGTCGCCCAGCCGGGCGTCCTGCTGGTGCCGCAGGTCCCGGCCGACCAGCGGCAGCAGGAGCAGCCCGGCCAGTGCCACCAGCAGCGGCACCACGGCGGCGGCCCACAGGGCGATCCGGGTGGAGAGTCTCACGGCGGCCGCTACCCGTTCCCGCCGGGCAGCCGCAGGACGAAGCCGACGCCCCGGACGGTGTGGATCAGCCGGGGCCGCCCGTCGGCCTCCAGCTTGCGCCGCAGGTAGCTGACGAAGGTGTCCACGGCGTCGCTGCGCACCTCGAAGTCGTACCCCCAGACCCGCTCCAGCAGCAGCTCGCGGGAGAGCACGATGCCGGTGTTCCTGGCGAGTTGTGTGAGAAGCTCGAACTCCCGCCGGGTGAGCCGCAGTTCGCGTCCGTCGAGGTGGGCCTGTCGGGTGGCCGGGTCGATCGTCAGTGGTCCGGCGTGCACCCGGTCGGCGGGCTGCGGCGGTCGGCGGCGCAGCAGGGCGCGCAGCCGCAGCACCAACTCCTCCAGGGCGAACGGCTTCACCAGGTAGTCGTCCGCCCCGGCCTGCAGGCCGGCCACCCGGTCGGCGGGCTCGTCCAGCGCCGAGAGCATCAGCACCGGGATGTCGTCGCCCCGGGCGCGCAGGGCCCGGCAGACCTCGGCGCCGCTGAGCCCGGGCATCGAGACGTCGAGCACCAGGACGTCCGGGGCGGTCGGTAGCGGTGCGGTCGGTACCGGGGCGTCCGGTGCGGCGGGCACCAGCCGGGCGAGCGCCGTCTCGCCGTCCTCGGCCAGTGCGACGGTGAAGCCGCTGAGCCGCAGCCCGCGCTCCAGGGTGCGGCGGATCGCCGCGTCGTCGTCCACCACCAGGACCCGGCCACCGCCGCCGGGGCCGTCCCCGCCTGCGGGCCCGTACCCGTGCATCGGCTCCTCCTCGCGTCCGGGCCGCCGACTCTCTCACACCCTCCGGTCGGGGCTGCCGCGGGGGTGCCGGGCGGGGGCGGGCAGGGCCGCACGGCGGAGGGTCAGCCCGCGTCGCCCCGCAGGTGGGCCAGCACCGCGAGGACCCGGCGGTTGCCCTCGGCCGGGTCGAGGTGCCGTCCCCGCTCCGCCCGTCGCTCATGCTCTGCCCGCCCCTGCCCCGCCCGTTGCCGCCCTGCCCACTGCCGCCGCCGAGGAGCAGCTGGGTGGCGTAGGCCGTGGCCACGTACTGGGAGAGCACCAGGACGGGCAACCGCTCGTGTCGGGCGCGCAGTTCGAGTGCCGCCCTGAGCCCTTCGTCGCGGAAACCCGGCGGCATCCGGACGTCGGTGATGACGATGTCGGGCCGGTGCTCGTCCACGGCTTCGGCGAGGGCCCGCGCGTCCCCGACCGCGGCGACCACCCGGTGCCCGCTGCGGTCGAGGATCTCGGTCAGGCCCGCCCTGAGCAGGACGGCGTCTTCGGCCAGGACTACGCGGAGCACGGGACCTCCACCCGGAGCTGGGCACTCGGCGCCGTCACGTTCGCCATCCTGGGTGTGTTCGTCGGCGCCGGTGAGTACGCCACCGGAATGATCCGTACCACGCTGTCGTTCACCCCGGCCGCCACCGGGTGCTCGCCGCCAAGGCCCTGGTCGTCTTTGCCCTCACCTTTGCAGCCGGCGTCGTCATCGACGCCGCCGCCTTCGCGGCGTCCCAGGGCGTCCTGTCCCGCGACCACGTGGGCCGTCCGCTCCACCGCCGGCGCCATCGGTGGTGGGGTCTCCGGGCACGGTCGACGGTCCTCTGGTGTTCCGGTACGGCGTCGATAACATGAGTACTCCTCGCATTATCGTCAGGAGGCTTCATGTCGGACCGCTACGACCTGCCGGCGGGATTCCGCTGGGGTGCCGCCACCGCCGCCTACCAGATCGAGGGGGCGGTGGACGAGGACGGGCGCGGCCCGTCCGTCTGGGACGTCTTCTGCGCCCGCCCCGGCGCCGTCCGGGACGGGCACACGGGTGCCGTGGCCTGCGACCACTACCACCGCTATCCCGAGGACATCGCCCTGATGAAGGGCCTCGGGCTGGACGGCTACCGCTTCTCCATCGCCTGGCCCCGCGTTCTCCCCACAGGCCCGGGTGCGCTCAACCCGGTCGGCCTCGCCTTCTACGACCGTCTGATCGACGCCCTCCTCGAGGCCGGCATCACCCCGCTGCCCACCCTCTTCCACTGGGACCTGCCGCAGGCCCTGGAAGACGAGGGCGGCTGGCTCAACCGCGACACCGCCTACCGCTTCGCCGAGTACGCCGCCGTCGTGGCCGACCGGCTCGGCGACCGCGTCCCCACCTGGATCACCCTCAACGAGCCCTTCGTCCACACCGTCTTCGGCTACGCGCTGGGCACCCACGCCCCGGGCCGCACCCTGATGTTCGAGGCCCTGCCCGCCGCCCACCACCAGCTCCTCGGCCACGGGCTCGCCGCCTCCCTGCTCCACGAACGAGGCCTGGAGGTGCTGCTCTCCAACAACCTCACCCCCGTCGAGCCGGCATCCCACTCGCCTGAGGACGCGGCCGCCGCCGCTGCCTACGACACCCTCCACAACCGGCTGTTCACCGACCCCGTCCTCCTCGGCCGCTACCCCGACCTCTCCGCCCTCGGCGTCCCCGACGACATCTACGGCGCCGTGCGCGACGGCGACCTCGACCTCATCCACACCCCCGGCCTGGACGGCCTCGGCCTCAACTTCTACAACCCCACCCGCATCGCCGCCCCCACCGACCCCGCCCTCCCCTTCGACCTCGTCGACATCCCCGACGTCCCCCACACCGCCTTCGGCTGGCCCGTCGTTCCCGACGCCCTTCGCCGACTCCTCCTCCAACTCCGGGACTTCTACGGCAAAGCCCTCCCGCCCATCACCATCACCGAGAACGGCTGCTCCGTCGCCGAAGCCACCACCCCCGACCAGCCCCGCATCGACTACCTCGCCACCCACCTCGACGCCCTCGCCCAGGCCGTCGCCGAAGGCATCGACATCCGCGGCTACTACACCTGGTCCCTCCTCGACAACTTCGAATGGGCGGAGGGCTACCACCAGCGCTTCGGCCTCGTCCACGTCGACTTCGCCACCCAGCGACGCACACCGAAGGCCTCGTACGCCTGGTACCGCGACCGGATCGCCGCCCATCAGGCAAGGCGCGTGCGGTAGTCGGGCTCTGGGCTGGATGCGGCACCCGTTGGGCTCGACTCAGGTCCGGTGGGGCTTTGCGAGTATCTCTGGGGGCTGAACACCGTGCGAGGCGAGAAATGACAGGGTGATCGACAGGTCGGACGGTCTTCGCCAGTGGTTCGGCCGGAGGCCCGATGACCGCGCATCTTCCGGAGGTGCCCGTGTACCTGCACCGGCTGGTCCTCGGAGCCCCTTCTAGACTCCGGCGCGCGGATGCCGGGGCAGGGCTGCGGCGAGCTGGACCAGGGCGAGTGAGAGTGCTCGCGCAGACGCCGAAGCCGGCCTGGAAGCCCCGCTCTGGCCCTCGCCACCGGCGTCCTGCTGAGGCTTCTCGTTCGGATGACCCGAGTGCCCGGCGGCGGGCACCCGGGCGAAGGCGGGAGCGAACGGGAAGACGAACGCGGAGGACGAAACGGATGAAGCCCGTGGCCCTGCCCAGCTGGGCCGCTTTCGCCTGCGCCGCCCTCACCCTGCTGACGCCGGCCCGGTGCGGCGGGAGACGGTTCGAGCAACGCCAGAGGTGTCGGTCCGGTTCACTGCCAGAGCTGGTCGAAGGTGTGGATGGCCTGCTGGGCCGCCGGGGCGAGGGTGCTGGTGGTGGCGGGCGAACCGGCCGGCTGGAGGAGGTGGGTGACGTCGGGGAGGGTGACCAGGCCGGGCCCGCCGGTGCCGGCGGACTTGAGGGCGCTGACCAGCGGGCCGGTGGTCGAGCACGGCACCTGGGTGTCGGCGGTGCCGCAGGTCACCATCACCTTGGTGCTGGAGGGCAGCTTGGCCGCCAGGTCCGGCGGGTACACGGCGTCGTCGGTGCGAGCGAAGGCGAGGTTGGCGTTCAGGCTCTGGAACACCGTCGCGATCGGCCCGGGCAGGCCCGTGGCGTCGGCGGGGTTGCCGGCACGGATGCTCGACACCCCGTTGGTCACGGCGGTTTTGACGGTGGGGGCCTGGGCGGAGCTGAGCTGCCCGGCCGAGACGGCGGCGTCCACCTGCTGGTCCACCTGAAGAGTGACGAGGTCGAGCAGTCGCTCGTCCTGGGGCTCCAGCAGCGCCAGCCCGGCCACGGCCGGATTCGCGGCCTGCTCGACCTCGAGGGCGATCATTGCGCCCTCGCTGTGGCCGGCGATGAGCAGCCGCTGTGTGTCGACGCCGGGCTGACCGGCGAGGAACTGGTAGGCGGTGGTGGCCTGTTGGACGAAGGAGTTCAGGTCGAGGCCGCCCGGGTTGCTCGCGTAGGTGCCGAGGCCGGTCTGGCCAGTGCCGTACTTGTCGTATCGCAGGGTCATGATGCCGTCGTCGCCCATCTGCTGAGCGATGTCGGCGAGGGTGTCGGGCGTCAAGTGCGGGGGCTGGTTGCCGTTGCGGTCCGTGGGCCCACTGCCGGGCAGCAACAGAGCGGCCGGCATCTTCGCACCGGTCGCGTTCGACGGGATGTGCAGGGTGCCGTAGGTGGTGGTGCCGTTGACGACGAAGGACACTTGTTGGTCGCCCGGGGCCGTGGGCGACCCGGGTGAGGACGGGGAGGCCGAGGCGGTCGCCGGGGTCGCCTCGACCTGGGCGGCGGCGCTGACGGCGGCCCGGCCGCCGGCCGGCGTGGGCTCGGGCTTGTCGCCAGAGCCGCAGGCAGTGGTCAGGCCCAGCGCGGTGAGCAGAGCGATCGCCGAGGCCAGTCGGACGGTCGGACGGTTCGAGGGTGCGGACAGATACATGGGTTCACTCCTGGGATGGAGATCCATCGGTCGACAGCGGACAGCCGCGTCCTCAGAGGTCCGCAGCTGCCCGGACCTGCGCGACCACAGCCTCCGGGTCCGGGACGGCCACCAGGAGCACGTCGAAGTCGCCCCCGTCTTCCGCCAGTTCGATGCGTACGGCCCGTCGGCCCCGACTCGCCAGGACGAACTGTCGTCCCTCGGTTGAACTTCGCCAGGTCCCGGCCTTGACGACGCCCGGAACGCTGGTTCCCGGCGCGCGCAGGCCGTGTGCCGCCGTCAGCGGCTGATCCTCCACCGACACCGAGCGGATGGTGGCCAGCGGCACGGCGATGTCGCTGTGCATCGCCTCGATCCGCTCCCACGCCGTCAGACGCACCACCAGTCGGCCCGCCTCGGTCAGGATCTCCGCCATGCTCGTACCTCCGCCGCATTGTCGGGGGATCCAGGGATTACCACCCCGTTGGCCCCGGGTGCGCCACCGACACCACGCGACCACCCCAGTCCACCGCTGAATGGGTGGATAGGCCGATGCCCGGCTGGTCGAACTTGATACCGACGGTGATCTTCTTACCGCTCATGCCGCCGCCGGAGCTGCAGCCGGCAGCCGTCAGGGACAGCACGAGCGCTGCGGAGGCCCCGACGGTCACCTAGCGAAGCTTCATGGTGCTCATCCCTCGTGGCCGGGCGTGTACTCCTCCACGATCCGTCCATCTGCGATGAACACCACGCGATCCGCAGCCGAACGGGCGAATCCCGCCCGCTGATGGGCGCCAGAAGGCGGCGGGTGCCCGGTGGTCGTGTGGTCCGGGAGGGCGAGCCGCGGGTGCCGAACGTCGTGGTCGACAGCCGGCCTGACCGGCCCGTCGCCGATCGCACCGGCAGCGTGCTGGACGCCGCTCACACTCAGGCGTTGGGCATTGCGTCACGCCGACCCGGTATGTTCGGCGCCGGCGTGAGGCAGCACGGGACCGAAGGCGGCTCGGACGTCGGCCATCGTACGGCCGACGTCCCGGACGGCCTTCGGGAGATGGCGTGCCAGTGCCTCGACCAGTCTCCGGATGTGACTGTGGTCGACGTGCCGGGTGAGGGTGAAGCGCAGGCCCGACTTCCTGAGGGGGACGACGGGGAAGGACGTCTGGTTCACATACAGCCCCTCGTCGATGACGCGACGCACCATGGCGTAGCTCACCTCGGGCCGGCCGAGTCCGAGGTAGTAGATCGGTGTCCGGGGGTCGGAGACGACGGGAAGGCCGCAGGTGGTGAGGAGCTCGTTGCAGTATTCCCGGCGCTGCGCCAGTTCCGTCTGGAGGGCTTCGATGTGGTCGGACAGGTGGATCCGCGCGGAGGCGATCGCGGCTCCCAGCATCGGGGGCGGCAGCGGGTGGGAATACATCAGCGGTCCGCCGTTGATCTGGACCTTGTCGAACAGTTCCTCTGTGGGGAACACGGCGACGCCGCCGATGGTCCCGAAGCCTTTGGCGAGCGTCGTGGCGAGCACCACCCGGTTGCTCAGGCGTCGGCCCAGCTTCTCGAAGACGTAGCCCGCGCCGTGTCGCCCGTACCAGCTCATGCCGTGGGCGTCGTCGGCGTAGAGGTGCAGCGAGGGGTACGCCTCCATGAGCCGGACGAGGTCGTCGATCGGCGCCACGTCGCCGAACATTGAGTACACGCCGTCGATCAGGTACCAGACCCGCTCGCCGGTGGCCTGAGAGTGCCGGAGCCTGCGTTCGAGTGCGTCCAGGTCGTTGTGCCGCACCATCGTGAGCCGGACCCCCTGCTGCCGCACGAGTTGGGCGGCGGTCTGGACGCTGAAGTGGACCTGCTGGTCCAGCACGGCGATGTCGCCGGCCTCAAGCAGCGCCGGCAGCACGGAGATGTGGCACAGCGACGTGGAGGAGTACACGAGCACCGGGTGACCTGCGTACATCTCCCTCAGCAGTGCTTCGAGTTCGAGGTTCAGGCCGGAGGCCACATACGACCGGGAGACCGAGAACTGAACGCCGAAGCGCTCGATCGCGTCGACGGCTCCACGGCGGATCCGCTCGTCCTGTTCGAGGGAGAGGTAGCCGCAGGTGCCGAAGTTGACCAGATCCCTGCCTCCGATCCGCAGGTGCGTGCCCGGCCGCGCGTCGAGCTCGGTCGCCAGATGGCTGGTGCCCCGCCTCCTCGCCTCGGCGATCAGCTTCCTGGCGGTGTCGGCGGAGCTCTGGTAGGGCACAGTGGCCATGGCGTTCCCCTCAGACCATGCGTCGGTCGGACTATGAGACAAACGCCATGGCGGCATGGAGGTTACGCGGAATCCAGCCCGGATCCGGCGGCATGCCCGGTCGGCTACCGCCAAGCCCACGTGACCGGCAGGTGATCTTCTTCCATGGGATGCGGACCGCGGGCGTCCTGGGGCGCCCGCGGTCCGCTGCTGTGACTAGCCGACCACTGCCGGGGAGCGGGGCGCCTCGGCGGCGGCCTCCGGCTGGTAGGACTCGGCGTGTCCTTCAACGTGGAGGTGGGGCAGGCGGCGGTCCAGCCAGGTGGGCAGCCACCAGTTGCCGCGGCCGAGCAGGTGCATCACGGCCGGTACCAGCAGCAGTCGGACCAGCGTGGCGTCGATCAGGATCGCCGACCCCATGCCGACGCCGATGACCTTGATCGGCAGGTCGGGCGCCGGGACGAAGGCCGCGAACACGGCGACCATGATGGCCGCCGCCGCGGTGATCACCCGCGCGGTGCCCGCCAGTCCGCTGACGATGGACTCCGCGTTGTCGTCGGTGCGCAGCCAGGCCTCACGCATCCGACTCACCAGGAAGACCTCGTAGTCCATCGAGAGGCCGAACAGGACGGCGAAGGTCAGCACCGGGACAAAGGCCGGCAGCGGGGTGGGGCTGTCGATGCCGATCAATCGGCCGGCGGTGCCGCCTTCGAGGACGAGGGCGACGACGCCGTACGCGGCGCCGACGGAGAGCAGGTTCATCACAGCGGCCTTGAGGGCGACGGCGAGGCTGCGGAAGGCCACCAGGAGCAGGAGCATCGACACCGTGACCACACCGCCGACCAGCAGCGGGATGCGGCGGGCGATGTTGTCGGTGCTGTCGATCGCGCTGGCGGTCGCCCCGCCGACGTGCACCCGGACGCCGGGGCCGACCGCAGCCGGGATGACGTGATCGCGGAGGTCGCGGACCAGGGTCTTGGTGGCGCTGGACTGCGGACCGCTGTCCGGGACGACGGTGAGCAGCAGCGAGCGGCCGTCGGAGCCGAGCACCGGAGGGGTCACGGCCGTGACGCCCGGCACCGCCTTCAGTGCGGTGGGCAGCGAGGCTGTCGCGTCGGCGGGGGTGCCCGGCGCCAACTCGGCGACCAGGACCAGCGGTCCGTTGCTGCCCGGTCCGAAGCCGGCGGCCACCGTGTCGTACGCCAGCCGGTTCGAGCGTCCGGCGGGGTCGTTGCCCGCGTCGGGGAAGCCGAAGCGCACACCGAGGAACGGCGCCGCTAGCGCCAGCAGGACGACGACCCCGGTGACGGCACCGAGGACGCGGTGCCGCTCGACGAGCCTGCTCCAGCGCAGCCAGCCGGCGCCCACCGGGCGCTCGCCCTGGGCGGCGCGGCGCTGGGGCAGGGGCAGCCGGAGACGCTCGATGTGTCGGCCGAGGTAGCCGAGCAGGGCGGGGAAGAGAGTGGCGGACGCGGCGATCACGACGAGCACGGAGAGGATCGCCGAGACCGCGGCGCCGCGCATGAACGACAGGCCCATCGCGAACAGCCCGAGCATGCTGACCACCACGGTCATTCCGGCGACCACGACCGCGCGGCCCGCGGTGTCCAGCGCGGCGACCGTGGCGGCCTCGGGTTCGAGCCCCTCGGTGCGCCACTCGCGGAACCGGGTGACCAGCAGCAGCGCGTAGTCGATGCCGACGCCGATGCCCAGCATCGCGGCGAGCGAGGTCGACCAGTCCGGGACCGGCATGATCGCGGCGAGGACCGGCAGCAGGGCGCTGCTGACCGCGAGCCCGCCGAGCGCGGTGAGCATCGGCAGGCCGGCGGCCACGACCGAGCCGAAGGTGATCACCAGGATCACGGCGGCGGCCGCGATGCCGATGCCCTCCGAGCCGATCGCGCCCTGCTCGGCCTGCTGGACCGTCATGCCGCCGAGGTGGACGCGCACGCCGCCGTCGACGGGGCGGGCGAGGTCGAGCAGCCGTTGGGTGTCCGCCTTCGGCATGTCGGGGGCGGCGGCGACGTCCAGGTGGATCTGCCCCAGGGCGGTGCGGCCGTCGGCTGACACCTTGCCGCGCGGGCCGTACGGGTCGTCGATGCCGCTGACGTGCGGCACCTCGGCCATCCGGGCGAGCAGGTCCTTGACCCGGTCGCGGGTGTCGGCGTCGGTCACGCTGCCGTCGGAGGTCAGCACCAGGCTGATCGATTCACCGCCCAGCCCGGGGAAGTCCCGTGCCAGCAACTGCTGGGCCTGCTTGGAGTCCGAGCCGGGCGCGGAGTAGTCGGCGCTGTACTTGGCGCCGAGGCCGGCCGAGAGGCCGAAGGCCGCGCCGGCGGCGAGCAGCCAGAGCAGCACCGTGCGGCCCCGGTTCCGGAAGCTCCAACCGGCTATTCGGCCGAGCGGCCCGGGCCTGTGCGGCCCGCTCTCCCCGGCGGCTGTCCGCCGATCCTCGCGCAGTCCCTGCGACATGTGGTCCTCCGTACGTTGTCAGGGGCCCCGTCCCCCGGCAAAGCGTTACGCTTCATAACGCGTCTTATGAACCGTAACGTTTCCCTCGACGGGTACGGATTGTCAACGCGGTGACTGGCACAGCGAGCCGATGGAGATGTGATGACGGGTGGGACGACCGATGAGAGCGGGGGGCGGAGCCGCCGTGAGCGGCTGCGCGCCGACACCGTGGAGGAGATCAAGCACGCGGCCCTGTGCCTGATCGTCGAGCGCGGCGCCGCGAACCTCCGCTTCACCGACATCGCCCGCAGCATGGGCATGACCCCGCCCGCGCTGTACCGCTACTTCGCGGACCGGGACGACCTGCTCACCGCCCTGGTCGCCGACTCGTACGACAGCCTGTCTGACGCGTTGACGGCGGCCTGCGAGACCGTGCCGGTGGACGACCGGGACGGACGCTTCGTGGCCACCTGCACCGGCTACCGCACCTGGGCGCAGCGGAATCCGGAGCGCTTCGCCCTCATCTTCGGCTCCCCCGTGCCCGGGTACGCGGCCCCACCGGACGGACCGACCGTGGTGGCCGCCCGGCGGGCGATGGAGCACATGGCCGAACTCGTCGCCGACACGGCCGAACGCGGCGGGCTCGGCAGCCCGCTGGTGCCGGACGCGGGGGAGGCCCTGATGCTGGCCTGGGCCACCGTGCACGGCTTCGTCACCCTTGAGGCGTACGGCCACTTCCACGCGCTCGACCAGGACGCGCGGGACCGCCTCTTCGCAGTCCAGGCGGGCGTCGCCGCGCGCACCGCGGGCCTGTCGCCGGCCGTGGACCAGTGGTGATCAAGGCCCGCACGGCAGACGGCCATGGCTTGGGCGGAGGACGGGCCCGGGACCTCATCAGCCGCGCAGCCGCCCGCGGCCATCCCCGGAGGTCGCCTGGTACCGCGACCTGATCACAGCCCACCGGGAGTCGTGGAAGCGGTAGTCGGGCGTGGGGGGAACTGGTCCGTGTCGGGTCGGATCCTCAGGCTTTCCCGTACTCGTCGTGGCGGCGCAGCCAGTGGGTCTCCTCGCCCTCCTCGTGGCGGCCCAGCGGCGTCCGGTCGAGGAGGCCGTAGTAGGCCATGGCGGGCTCGAGGCCGCGCGCAGTGGTGACGTACGTGCGGTGGACGGTGCCGTCCGAGCGCGCGTAGGCGCTCAGCCCGGGCCCCTCGGTGACGTATCCGAGCACGTCCGTGCCGCAGGCCTCGGCCATCTGACGCACGGTCGGGGGGATGTCGCCCTCGAGGAACGGCCTCAGTTCCTCCTCGGTGTACTGGAATCCGAGGTCACGGTGGAAGTCGCTGCCGCCGGCGGAGACCCAGTCGAAGCGCCAGCCCATCCGCTCCCGGTAGGCGAGGAGCTTGTCGACGGGCGCCCGCGAGGAGCAGATCAGCGTCACGTCGCGGGCTTTCAGGTGGACCGCGTTGGGGCTGAGGGTGTCCGCGATCGAGGAGCAGACCGGGCATCCGGCCTCGTAGGGCGGGCCGAACATGAAGTGGTAGACGAGCAGCTGCGAGCGCCCGTCGAAGAGGTCCGCGAGCGACTTGGTCCCGTCCGCGGTCTCGAAGCCGTAGTCCTTCTCGACCGGCACCCAGGGAAGCTCCCGCCGCTTCCGCGCGAGCTCGTCACTTCGCCGGGTGAGCTGCTTCTCCTCCGCCAGCAGTTCCGCTCGGGCCGCCTCGAACTCGTCCTGCGTGCCGATCCTGTGCTCGGGCATGGCCTTTCCCTCCTGTGTGGGAGCAGAACACCGCGTCGCGGCGTGCGGCACCCGCGGTGGCAGCCGACGGCGCGTGCCTCCGGCTACCCGTTCGGCCGTACATCCACCGTACGCGCGCGGCGGCGGGCCCGGTTCACGGTCCGTGCCGTCGAAGGACGGCCCCCGGCGGCCGGGTGCCCACCGGAGCCCGGGCCGTCCGTTCACTCGCCCGGTACCACGTTCGACAGCGGCAGGCCTTCGAAGAAGGCCACCGCCTCCTCGCGCCGGTCCGTCGGCGGACGACCGTCGTCGCCCCGCCTCCGGAGCCTGCTCGGCAGGAGTGTTCAGGGCCGCCCGGGCCAGTATGGGAAGGAGGCCGGCCGCTCACTCACCGGCTCGAACGAGGTCTTGTGACGGGCATGTCGTGGCAGGCGGCGGCACGGCCCGGGCGGGGAGCACCGCACCGACGACACCGTGCTGCTCCCCGTCCGGTCCGTCCCCGGTGAATCACGACGGGAAGGAGGCGGTTTCCGTGGCGCGAACCCCCCTGCTGGCCGTACGCGGCATCTCCAAGCGGTTCGGCGCCGTACAGGCACTGAGCGACGTCGACCTCGCCATCGAGGAGGGGGAGGTGGTCGCGCTCGTCGGGGACAACGGTGCCGGCAAGTCCACCCTGGTCAAGGTCGTCTCCGGGGTGTCCTCGCCGGACAGCGGAGTGATCGAGTGGGAGGGGCGGAGGGTCGACCTCCGCAGGCCGCTCGACGCCCAGAACCTCGGCGTCGCCACCGTCCACCAGGACCTGTCGCTGTGCGACAACCTCGACACGGTCGCCAACATCTTCCTCGGCCGTGAACTGCGCAGATTCGGCATCCTCGACGAGATCGAGATGGAGAAGCGCTGCCGGAGGCTGCTGAGTGCCCTGTCGCTCCGTCTTCCCAGCCTGCGCGTCCCGGTCGGCTCGCTCTCCGGCGGTCAGCGTCAGACCGTCGCCATCGCGCGCGCGATGATCGGCGAGCCCCGGATGGTCATCCTGGACGAGCCCACCGCCGCCCTCGGGGTCGGTGCGACCGCGGTGGTCCTGGAGCTGGTCGAGCGCCTGAGGGCCCGGAAACTCGGCGTACTGATCGTCAGCCACGACCTGGACAACGTGCGGGCGGTCGCCGATCGGGTGGTGGTGCTGCGCCTGGGCCGTAACGGAGGCTTCTTCGACACCAGGTACGCCACCCAGGAACAGATCGTCTCGGCCGTCACGGGCGACCACAGCACGGCGGTGACCCTGCAGCAGAGCCTGCTGCCGCACGGGCTGCCCGAGCAGGACGCTCTGGACGTCGCCTACCGCTACCTGCCCGCGCAGTCGGGCGTCGGCGGGGACTGGTTCGATGTCATCCCCCTGTCGGGCACCCGCGTCGCGCTGGTCGTGGGGGACATCGTCGGGCACGGTGTGCACGCGGCCGCCACCATGGGCCGTCTCAGAACGGCCGTGCACAACTTCTCGATGCTCGACCTGCCTCCCGACGACCTGCTCGCGCACCTCGACGAACTGGTCAGCCGGATCGACAAGGACGATGCCGCCACCCGTGGCGACCCCGGGATCACCGGTGCCACCTGCCTGTACGCGATCTACGACCCGGTGTCGCGGTACTGCGAGCTGGCCCGGGCCGGCCACCTCCCGCCCGCACTCGTCTCGCCGGACGGCACGGTGGAGTACCTCGACCTGCCGACCGGGCCTCCGCTCGGCGTGGGCGGCCTGCCGTTCGAGACCGCACGGCTGCGGGTGCCCGATGACGGCCGGCTGGTCCTGTACACCAATGGCCTCGTCGAGGACCGGCGCCGGGACATCGACCGCGGACTCGAAATCCTGCGCAGGACCCTGGCCGACGCGCACCGGACACCGGAGGAGACCTGCGACGCGGTGCTCGAGGCGCTGCGGCCCGCGAACTCGACGGACGACATCGTCCTGCTCGTGGCGCGTACCCGCGCACTGCCGGCCGACGGGGTCGCGGAGTGGGAGGTTCCGCCGGATCCGGCCGCCGTGGCAGGCATCCGGGCCGAGGCCGGCCGGCAGCTGGCCAAGTGGGGGCTGGCGGAACTGGAATTCACCACGGAGCTGATCCTCAGCGAGCTGATCACCAACGCGATCCGCTACGGCAGCGGGCCGATCGGCGTCCGCCTGCTGCTGGGCCGCACCCTGATCTGCGAGGTTTCGGACGCCAGCAGCACCGCCCCGCACCTGCGCTACGCCGCGGCCACGGACGAAGGCGGACGCGGACTCTTCCTCGTCGCCCAGTTCGCCGAACGCTGGGGGACCCGCTACACCCCCGATTGCAAGATCATCTGGGCGGAGCAGCGCTACTCGGGTCGGTAGTGGGTCAGCAGCAGGGCGATGTCGTCGGAACGGTGCGGGGAGTTCCTGGCCCTTCGCAGGAGTCGATCGGCGAGTCCGTCGAGGCTCCCGTCGGCCGGATGGACGGTCGGGCTCCCGGCATGGGCGCCGGCCGGGAGGCGAGGGCGCCCGAAGGAGCTCAGGTGGGCCCGGCCGGGCCACTATGGGAGGGGGCGCGCGGGTTCACTGGTCGGCTCGAATGGGGTGCTCGTGATGGGCGTGCCGTGGCATCCGTCGCCGAGGCCCGGGCACGAGGCCGCCGAGGCGCCGGGCAGCAGCGGTCTTGCGGCGCTGGAGCAGATCCTGCGGTCGGCGCCGGACCGGCTCGACGCGCACATCGGCGGCCTCTACCTGCTGTCGGAGGACCGGCAGCTGCTCGAACTGGCCGTGACGCTGGGGGCCGCCCGGCAGTTCACCAGGCCGTGGCAGCACATCGGCGTGACCGCGCCGGTTCCGGTGGCCGAAGCGGCGCGCAGCGGCCGGACGGTGTGGGTGGGCAGCGCGGAGGACATGGCGCGCCGGTACCCGAGGGTCGCGGTCGCCATGCCGTACCCGTTCTGCCTCGCGGCCGCGCCCGTCGTCACACGGCGTACGGTGTACGGGGCCGTCTTCGTCCTCTGGCCCGCCGCGCACCCGCCCGCTATGACGCCGGGCGAGAGCGCGGGGCTCGACGCGCTCGCCGCCCGCCTGGCCGGGGTACTGGCGGAGGCGGCCCGGGCAGGCCGTCCGATCCGAGCGGGCCCGCGCCCTTCGGTGGTGCAGCACCGTGACGCCGACCCCCTCGCCACGATGGCGGCACGACTTCCGGAGGGCATCTGCGACGTCGATCCGGACGGCAGGCTGGCCGCCGTCACACCGGCCGCCGCCGAGTTGCTCGGCGAGCCGGTCGAGCGACTGCTGGGCGCACGGCCGTGGGTGGTCCTGCCGTGGCTACGGGACCCGGTGTACGAGCACCGCTACCGGACCGCGGTGATCAGCGGGCAGCCCACCGCGTTCGTCGCCCTACGGCCGCCGGACCGGTGGCTGTCGTTCGAGCTCTTTCCGGACCCGTCCGGAGTCACCGCGCGGATCGTCGCCGCCGACGGCGCCCACCGCGGCCGGCCCACCGGGGAGCCGGTGGAGCGGGTGGAGCACACGCGGCCCGGAGCGCTGTACCACCTCCTCCACCTCGCCAGCGCGCTGACCGAGGCCGTCAGCGTGCAGGACGTGGTGACCATGGTCTCCGAGCAGATCGTGCCGGCCTTCGGCGGCCAGGCCGTGGCGGTGCTGATGGCCGAGGGCGGCCGACTGCGCATCGCGGGCCACCGCGGTTATCCACCCGGGCTGATCGACCGGTTCGACGGCACCCCGCTGACCGAGCCCACACCCGGGGTGAAGGCGTCCACCAGTCCCGTGCCGGCGTACTTCGAGACGCGGGCGGAGCTGGAGCGGCTCTACCCGAACCGGTACGAGACACAGGACGGGATGGCCGCCTGGGCCTACCTTCCGCTGGTGACCTCGCGCAGGCTGATCGGCACCTGCGTGCTGGCGTTCGCCGAGCCGCACCACTTCGACCTGGAGGAACGCGCCGTCCTCACCTCGCTCGGCGGACTGATCGCCCAGGCCCTGGACCGTGCCCGGCTGTACGACACCAAGCTCGTCCTCGCCCACGGCCTCCAGGAGAGCCTGCTGCCCGGTGCGCTGCCCGAGGTCCCCGGTCTGGAGATCAGCGCCCGCTACCTGGCGTGCACCGAGGGCATGGACGTCGGGGGCGACTTCTACGACCTCATCCGGGTCGGGCCGGACTCCGTGGCGGTGGTGATCGGCGACGTCCAGGGCCACAACGTCAACGCCGCCGCGCTGATGGGCCAGGTCCGCACCGCCGTCCGTGCCTTCGCCGCCGCCGATCCCGATCCGAGCACCGTCCTCTGCCGCACCAACCGCCTGCTGGGCGACCTGGACACGGCCCTGCTGGCGAGCTGCGCCTATCTCCGCGTCGACCTCGCGCGCCGGCAGGCCTGGCTGGCCGACGCCGGCCACCCCGTGCCCCTGCTGTACGGCCCGGACGGCCGGGCGGACGTCGTGGAGCCGCACATCGGCACGGTGCTGAACGTCGACCCCGCCGCCGAGTACCCGCAGATCCGCGTCGACCTGCCAATCGGCACCACGCTGGTCCTGTACACCGACGGCCTCGTCGACAGGCCCGGCACGGACCTCGACCAGGCACTGGCCGACCTCACCGCCACGCTGGCCCGCCATGGCGGCGAACCGCTCGACCGACTGGCCGATGCGCTCGTCGACCGGGCCGGGCACGGAGAGCACCGCACCGACGACGTCGCGCTGCTGCTGATCAGGTCCGTCCCCCGGTGAGCCGGGACGGGAGGGGGACCATGGGTGTATGGCGAAAGACACGGGCTCCTCTCCCGGGGCTCCGGGCCGATCGGGTGGCCGCCGTGGCCGGCGGCATCCGGGCCCGGTCCCGCGGGATCCGTCGGTGCGGCGTCTGCGGTCGGTGTTGAGCATCCGCAGCGTCGCCGGTCAGATGTTCGTCCTGCAGGTGCTGATCGTGGTGCTGCTCGTGGTGGCGGCCGTCGTCACGCTGCTGATCGAGTCCCGCACCGACCGCTTCGCCGCGGCGCGGGACCGCTCGCTCGCCGCGGCCGAGGCGTTCGCCCACAGCCCCGGCCTGGTGGCGGCGATGCAGGGCCCCGACCCCAGCGCGGTGCTCCAGCCGCTCACCGAGGCGGCCCGCAAGGACGCCAACGTGGACTTCATCGTGGTGACCGACCGCAACGGCATCCGCTACACGCACCCGGAGCCGGAGCAGATCGGCAAGCAGTTCGTCGGCACCATCGGGCCGTCGCTGCGGGGACTGGTCACCGTCGAGCAGGTGCACGGCCCGCTCGGCCTGGAGTACCAGGTGGTGGTCCCGGCGGAGGACTCCCACGGCGCGGTCGTGGGCATCGTGTCCGCCGGGATGAAGGTCGCCAATGTGAGCAGCGCGATCAACCGCCAGCTGCCGGTGGTCCTGGGCGCCGGCACCGTCGCGCTCGGCCTGGCCACGGCCGGTACGGCGCTGGTGGGCAGACGCCTGCTGCGGCAGACCCGCGGCCTCGGGCCGGAGGAGATGACCCGGATGTACGAGCACCACGACGCGGTGCTGCACGCGGTGCGCGAGGGCGTGGCGATCGTCAGCGGCGACGGCCGGGTCCTGCTCGCCAACGACGAGGCGCGTCGGCTGCTCGACCTTCCTCCCGACGCGGAGGGGCGCGCGGTCACCGACCTCGGCCTCGCCCCCGGCGCGGCCGAACTGCTGGTCTCCGGCCACGAGGTCACCGACGAGATCCTGCCCGTCGGCGACCGCCTGCTGGCCGTCAACAACCGGCCCACCGACAGCGGGGGAGGCCCGTCCGGCAGTGTCACCACGCTGCGCGACTCCACCGAGCTGCTCGTCCTCGCGGGGAAGGCCGAGGTCGCCCGCGGCCGGCTCAGGCTGCTGTACGACGCGAGCGTGGCCATCGGCACGACCCTGGACGTCCGGAGAACCGCGCAGGAGCTCGCCGAGGTGGCCACCCGGGAGTTCTGCGACTACGCCACCGTCGACGTCGCTGAGGAGGTCCTGGTCGGCGAGGAACCGCGGACCCTGGCCGTCGGCGCTCCGGTGGTACTGCGGCGGGTGGCGGTCACCGGCATCCGGGACGACTCGCCGCTGTACCCCCAGGGGGAGCTGGTCAGGTGGGCCGGGAGCACCCCGCAGGCGGCGGGCTTCGTCAGCGGGCGGTCCGCGCTGGTCCCCGAGCTGGCGACCGACGCCGGGTGGCGCAGGCAGGACGCCGAGCGCACGCAGGCGGTGCTGGAGTTCGGCCTGGCATCGCTGATCGCCGTCCCGCTGACGGCGCGGGGTGTGCTGACGGGCGTCGCCTGCTTCTGGCGCAGCCGGGACCGGGGACCGTTCGAGGAGGACGACCTGTCCCTGGCCGAGGAGCTGGCCGCCCGGGCCGCCGTGTCCGTGGACAACGCCCGCCGTTTCACGCGCGAGCACACGATGGCCGTCACGCTGCAGCACAGCCTGTTGCCGCGCGCCCTGCCCGAGCAGAGCGCCCTCGACGTCGCCTACCGCTACCTGCCGGCCCAGGCCGGGGTCGGCGGCGACTGGTTCGACGTCATCCCGCTGTCGGGCACCCGGGTGGCGCTGGTCGTCGGCGACGTGGTCGGCCACGGCCTGCACGCAGCCGCGACCATGGGCCGCCTGCGCACCGCGGTCCAGAACTTCTCCACCCTGGACCTGCCGCCGGACGAGCTCCTCGGCCACTTGGACGAACTGATCGCCCACATCGACCAGGAGACGGCCGCGGTCGACGGGGCGATCGCGATCACCGGTGCGACCTGCCTCTACGCCATCTACGACCCCACCACCGCCACCTGCGCCCTGGCCCGGGCCGGCCATCCCCCGCCCGCGCTCGTCCACGCGGACGGCACGGTGGAGTTCCTCGACCTCCCGGCCGGCCCGCCGCTCGGCCTGGGCGGGATGCCCTTCCAAGCCACCGAGGTGCGGCTGGAGCCGGGCACCAGTCTGGTCCTCTACACCGACGGCCTCGTCGAGGACCGCACCCGCGACATCGGCATCGGCCTGGACGTCCTCGGCGCCACCCTGGCCCGGCCGGACCGATCGCCCCAGGAGGTCTGCGACGCCGTGCTGGAAGCCCTGCTGCCGGCCCGGCAGACCGACGACATCGCCCTCCTCGTCGCCCGTACCCGCGTACTGGAGCCCGACCGGATCGCCGGGTGGGAGGTGAGCGCGACTCCGGCGGCCGTGGCCCTGGCCCGCGCCCAGGCCACCCGGCAGCTCGCCGAGTGGGGCCTGGACGAGGCCGGCTTCGTCACCGAACTGGTGCTCAGCGAGCTGGTCACCAACGCCATCCGCTACGCGACCGGACCGATCGAGGTGCGGCTGCTGTACGACCGCACGCTGATCTGCGAGGTCTCCGACACCAGCAGCACCGCCCCGCACCTGCGCTACGCGGCCGCCGAGGACGAGGGCGGCCGCGGCCTGTTCCTCGTCGCCCGGCTCGCCGACCGCTGGGGCGTCCGCTACACACCCGAGGGCAAGACCATCTGGTCCGAGCAGTGCCTGTAGCCGAGCGCCACGGGGCGGTCCCGGGGGTCAGCGGGAGCCGAAGTCGGCGTTCCAGGAGGCGGTGCCGTCCGGGCCGGCCGCGCAGGTCGAACCGCTGGGACATGCTGACTTGACGGCTGTTCATCCCGTTCCGATACTTGCGTCGGCTCGGTCGGTCGGTAGGACGGCGGAGCGCTGGGTCGTGGGCAACCGGGCATGGGACCGGTGGTCGACATCTCACCGTTGCGTCGCTCGACCTGCCGGGACACGAACAGTTGTCTCGATTCATGGGATGTGAGCGATGAAGATTGCCTTCGTCGGTGATGTGCACGGGCGCGTGCTGCACGCGCTGGGCGCTCTGACGATGTTGCAGGCGCGGCAAGGAGTGCGGCTGGACGCCGTCATCCAGGTCGGGGACCTGGGGGCCTACCCGTCCGCCGGACGGTTCGACGAAGCGAGCCGTCGGTTCCATGCGGACAATCCCGCACAGGGAGACTTCTTCCGACTGCTCGATTCGACGGCGCAGGTGGCCGAGGGGGTCGTCGCCGCCCTCCGGCAGCTGCCCCGGATCCTGTTCCTGAGCGGGAACCACGAGGACCACGAGTGGCTCGGTTCCCTGCACGACGAGGGCCGCGCCGACGTCGTGCCCGTGGACCCCTTCGGCGCGTTCCACCACGTCGTCTGCGGTCACGTCATGGAGGTCGCCGGGGAGCGGGTGGCATTCCTCGGTCTGATCGAGGCGCCGGGGACGATGGACTTCGACGAGGCCGCGTACGCGCGGCTGCTCGCCACCGAACCGGGCACCGTCGACGTGCTCGTGACGCACGACGGCCCCTACGGCATGTCCCGCAGCAGGCGAGGAGACGTCCAGGGCTCGGCGAGGCTCTCCAGGCTCATCGAGCACCTCCAGCCGCGTCTGCACGTCGGCGGCCACTACCACCACGAGAACGGACCCCGCCGCTACGGCCGGACGGTGTCCCACGCGCTCGCGCAGTTGGTCGACCCCAAGAGGGACCGGTGGCAGCCGGAGCCGGTCAACCCGCAGCAGCGCGTCACGGCCGGCAGCATCGGCGTGCTCGACACCCGGACGTACGCCTTCGAGTACGTCCACGGCGACTGGCTCGCCGACGTCAGCGGCGACGACCTCGACCTCGCCGGGATCGCCGAGACGGCGAGGCCCCGGTGACGGCGGCCCCGGCGCGCTGATCCGGTCCGCGGTCGGGGGATGCCGCCTGACTGCGGCTCCGGCCGCGGCTCCGGGCCGCGCGCTCGACAGCCCACCGCACGACTCCGGCACCGGTGCCGGAGCCGTGCGGTGGGGCGTCGACGGACGCCCATCGGTGTCGGGTCAGCCGGTCTTCGGGCTGTCCCGGAATTCCTGCCGTTGCTCCAGGTCGTTGGCGAATTCGGCCAACCAGCGGGTCCCGGCGCGCCGGCGGCACGGCTGGTGGGCGGGCCCGGCCGAGTGTCAGACGGCGGCTTGCCGCCGGTCGACCACCGTGCGGAGCTTGCCGCTGGTGGCCGTCCGCTCGAAGGCCCCGCCGGCGGCCGTCTCGACCGTGAAGGCGAGCAGGCCCTCGGTCACGGCGGAGGCCAGTTCGGGGATGGCGGCCGGGAAGGCGGCCGCCGCGGCCGCGGCGTCGGGGGCGTACCTCTCGTCGAGGCGGACGGTGACCCGCTCCCGGCCGTCGCCGGCGTCCAGGACCAGCTGCAGCTCGCCGCGGTAGCCGAGGTGCTCCTCCGCCACCGCGATGAAGCGCCGGACGTTGAAGAAGTACGTGCCGACCCGGACGACGTCCCCGTACCGGCCGAGGAGTTCGATCCGCGGGGTGTGGCTGCCGCAGGGGCAGACGCCCTCGACCGAACGGCCGAGGTCGCCGATCTGGTAGCGCTCCAGGCGCTGCCCGGCGCGGGTGCGGCTGGTGAAGACCAGGCGGCCCGGCTGCCCGGCGGGGGCCGGGCGGTCGGCCTGCGGATCCAGGATCTCCAGGGTGTGCAGGTCGGTCAGGACGTGGTGGACCGAGCCCTCGGCGTGGGTGCACTGGTAGCCGAGCGGCCCCAGGTCGGTGCTGCCGTACGCCGCCGAGCGGATCACCTCGACGCCGAACTCCTCGGTGAGCACACGGCGTTGTTCCGCCGTGAAGTGCTCGCCGCCGTAGAACACCTTGCGGATCCCTCCGTAGGCGCGCAGTGCCGCGCCCTCGGAGTGGAACAGCTGCCACAGGTAGGAGGGCATGCCGAACACCGCGTTCGCGCCGTGCGTCACCAGCGCCTCGGCGGTGGCGGCGTGGTCGGGGCCGGCGGCGATGGGCAGCTGGGTGGCGTTGAGGCGCTCCAGGATCGAGAAGAAGCTGATGAAGCTCCCGTACATGCCGCCGCAGTAGAAGAGGTTGGCGGCGCGGTCCCGGGCCGGGTCGAACCCGGCGGCGAGCAGGCCGTCGGCGGCGGCCCGCATCTGGGTGTCGTAGTCGGCGTTGGTGAACACCGACAGGGCCGGGGCGCCGGTGCTGCCGCCGCTGCGGAAGTACAGGTGGGCGTGGACCGGCGAGAGGGTGCGCAGCTGCTCCTGCACGCCGGCCTTGTCGAGCAGCGGGCCGCTCGGAGCGGCCGGGAGGACGGCGGGGGCCGCCAGGTCGTCCAGGCAGGCGGTGGTGGCGAAGGCCTCGTCCGCCCGGACGCTGACGCGCCGGCTGTAGCGCTGGAGCGCGTAGACGCCGTCGTGGGGCTCGCCGTGGTAGCTGTCGAGCATCCCGCCGACCGGGGTGACCCGCAGCACGCCCGCGGCGAGCACGGCCCGCGACAGCCGGGCGACGTCGGCGCGGCTGCCGCCGATCGCGGCGGTCTGCAGGTAGCGGCGCATCGGGCGCAGCACGGTCATCACGGAGGTGCGGGGCAGCGGCTTGACCCACACGCTGCGGTTGAGCGGCGAGGCCGCCAGGGCGGGGCGGGTGTCGCCCAGGACGCGCCAGGACCCGTCCTCGGCGGCGACGACCCGGGTGAGGCCGAGGTGCTCCTCCAGCCGCGCGACGAGTTCGGTGGTGGTGATCTCGGCGTGCTCGGCCGGTCCGAGCTCGGGCCGCGGCAGCTTGGCGGAGGCCTCGGCGAGGTGGGCCGCGAAGCGCTCGGCGAAGGCGAAGACCTCACCGTCGTCCTCGGTGTCGAGGTAGACCACCTGGGGGCTGGAGCAGGCCTGCTGCTCGAAGCGGCAGACGTCGGCGGCGAGCGCGTCCAGCGTCACCCCGTCCGACCAGGCGTCACGGGTCAGGTAGGCGAAGGAGATCCGGTGGCCCCATTCGATCAGCCGGCAGCCGGCCGGGGCCAGCTCGGCGATCGAGCGGACGGCGTCCTCGCCGCCCCAGACCGCCACCGCGTCGGCGGGCGCGCACAGCAGGCGCAGCCACTCGGTGCGGGCGGAGGGGAAGCGCAGCACGACGATGCGGCGGGCCAGGGCGCCGGTCGGGTCGGCGGCGGCCAGCTCGGCGAGCAGGTACCCGGCGAGCAGGGTGTCACCGCTGCTGGTCTTCAGCACGTTGAGGTTCCCGGTGAGCAGGCCCTCGACGACGCACAGCGGTGCGACGGCGGCGGCGTTGCCGGGGGCTATGTGGACCAGCAGCCCGACCGGTGCCCAGGCCTCGTAGGTGGTCTCCCGGGCGTCGGGCCGGGTGAGGCGCTCGGGGCGCAGCCCGCCGAGCTCGCGCCGGAGCTTGCGCTCCAGGGCGGGGCGGGTGATCGCGTCGGCGATCTCGGAGAGCGTCGCGGATGCCTCCTCCGGGCCGGTGCCGCCGTCGGTCAGCACGCCGAGCAGGCGGGTGCGGACGGGGCCGCCCGGCGTGTCGAGGGCGTCGGCGAGGTGCTGGCAGGCGTCCAGCACCAGCTCGGTGGAGAGGGGTTCGGCGAGGGCGCGGGCGGCGAGTTCCGGGAGTTCCGCGAGTCGGCGGGCGGCCTCCTCGTCGTCGATGAACGTGCCCTGCCAGAAGTGGGGTGCGGCCGTTGCGGGTTCGGGGTTCACGACTGTCCCTTCAGGAGTTCGGCGGCGGCCGCCGCGCAGTTGCGGTTGCGGCTGACCCCGGCTCGCCCGTGGATGGTGAACCACGGCGTGGGCAGGGGGCAGGCGCACTCCTCGGCGGCGTGCAGCGAGGCGAGGTCGCCCATGACGACGCTCTGCGCCGGCACCGAGGTGATGTACGGGGAGACCAGGTGGAGGAAGCCGCGTTCGCCGTGGGGCAGCGGCCGCAGGGTACGGGTGTCGCGTACCGCGGCCCGCGACCAGACCGGGACGTGCAGGCGGTGGTGCTCGCACTCGATGTACGGCACGCAGTGCTCGACCGAGCCGAAGGTGTCCCGGATCCGCTCCGAGGGGATGCCCAGGTGCTCGGTGACCGCGGCGTAGAACTCGTCCTTGCCGATCTGCCGGTCGGTGTGCCCCTTCCAGCCGCCGCCGAGCAGGACCAGGGAACCGGCCGGCAGTTGCAGCGGCGGCAGGCCGAGGGACCGCATCCGCTCCAGGGTGAAGTGCAGGAACGCGGGGAAGCCGAGGATCCGTACCGGCAGGCCGTCCTCGGCGTAGCGCTGCAGCGCCGCGATGCAGCCGTGGACGTCGAACTCGTGGCTGCTGCCGGTGTGCCGCAGCGCGTGCGTGGTGTGGTTGGCCGGGGCGAAGTCGCAGAGGTAGTTGTCGGTGAACGAGGTGCCGAGCTTGAGCTGCGGGGCGGGTTCGTAGCTGTAGAGCAGGTAGTTGACCGGCTGGTCGGGGGTGATCCAGCCGTAGTGGTCGAAGATGCGGGCCACCATGCGCTGCGCGGACCGGATCGTCCACTCGTCGAAGAACATCTGCGACTTCTGGCCGGTGGTGCCGGAGGAGGTCAGGTGGAGGAAGACCTCGTCCCGCGGGATGGAGAGCACCTCCTGCCGCTTGAAGAAGTTGGCGTGCACCAGGGGAGCGCGGACGTCCTCGCCGACGGTGGGCGCGGCGACCTCCGCCGGGCCGTCCAGCAGGGAGCGGTAGAACGGCGAGCGCTGCGCGTGCCAGGCGTGGCTCTCCGCCATCGCGGCGGCGAACAGGCGGTCGGTCTCCGGCCCGGCCGCGTACGGGGAGGCCAGGTCGCACAGCTGCTGGACGTGCGGGAGCGCGGCGGGGTCGGGGACCTCGACCGGCGCGAGATGGGCATTCACGGGATGGACGGTCACGGGGCAACCTCGGGATCGGTCATGGGGCGACCTCGGCAAGGGGAACGGGCAGGTAGGTCGAGGTCCAGGCGGTCAGGTAGGCCGGCAGGTACGGCTGGAGCGGGCTGCCGACGGCGGTGGTCCTGAAGTCGATCTGACGGCTGGTGCGGGACAGCACGACGTAGTCGTGGAACCGTTCGCCGATCCGGCGCATCGCCGGGTACACGGCGCTCGGGATGAACCCGGCCGCCAGGAACGCGTGCAGCCCGGCGGTGTCGGCCAGCGGCAGCAGCGTCTCGACGTAGTCGGCGCCCGCACGGGTCACCGCCGCCATCAGCGGCTCCAGCGCACCGGTGACGGCGGCCGGGGACGGGTGCACCGCGACCAGCGAGCAGCTCGCCGCGACCGGGTCCAGGTCGGCGTACGCCTCGAACGCGCCGTCCGGCGGGGTGAGGACGGCGTTCGGGACGTGCAGCGGGAAGAACCGCTGCGCCGGGTCGGGGAAGAGTTCCAGGAACCGGCGGCGGACGAACCCGGGCGCCGTGATCAGCTCCATCGGCGCGGTCACCGGAGCGCTACGCCCGGTGGGCGCGAGGGGGCCGTCCACCGGCTGCGGGTCGCCGTAGCCGAGGCCGGTGCTCTGCCGCGCGGCCTCCAGCAGCGGGAGCAGGGCTCCGGGCACCAGGTCGACGCTCTCGCGCCGGGCCAGGACACCGTCGGCGTGCCGCGCGAACAGCGCCAGGCTCTCGCAGCCGGCCACCTCGACGGCGTTCGGCAGCAGACCGAGGGCGTGGAAGCCGTTGCGGGCGAAGACCTGTTGCGGGCCCGGGGTGACCACCCGCACGGTCGCGTAGATCGAGTCCGGGGCGCCGGTCGCGAAGGCGTCCGCGCAGACCGCGGCGGTCAGTCGGCCGGCCAGGCCGCTGCCGCGCTGGTCGGGGTGGACCGCCAGGCCCACCAGCTTGCCGATCCGGCTGCCGGGGTCGGTCTGTACGGCCACCGACCCGGCCAGGTGGGCGACGCCCTCGCGTCGCGCGGTCAGCCAGTGGGTGTGCGGGTCGGCGATCAGGCGGCGCATCTCCGCGGGGTCGCTGCCGAGCGCGACCGGGTAGCCGTGGCCGTAGACGTCGAAGTAGAGCTGGCGCAGCTGGGCGACGTCCGCCGGGGCCGCGGGGGCGATCGTCACGGTCATCCGACGTGTCCGATCGTCTTCGCGGCCGGGAACGGCTCCTCCTGCGGGGCCGCCACGGGGGCGGGGGCGGCCGGTTCGCGCCGGCCGGTCCACCACAGGGCGGCGGCGACCGGGAGGACGCCGAGCGCCTGGACCAGGCAGAGCGTGCGCGGTGAGAGGTGGTCGCCGAGCAGGCCGAACACCAGCGAGGACACCGGGAAGGTGGCACCCAGCAGCGCCTGCATCACGGCGAAGAAACCGGCCCGGTCCCCGACCGGGACCAGCCGCTGGAACAGGGTGACGAACCGGACACCGATCACGCCCACGCACCAGCCGGCCACCGCCATCGACGCCACCGCCGCGGCCTGGCTGCCGACCAGACCGGGCAGGCCGAGCGCGGCGGCCAGCAGGCCGAGACATCCGGCGCCGACGACGGTGGGGGCGCCCGGAAGGCGGCCGCCGGTGAACGAGCCCACCAGCGTGCCGGCTCCGAGGGCCGCCTCCAGGGCGGCGACGGTCGAGCCGTCGGAGTGCAGCACCGCCCGAGTGAACAGGGGCATCACCACGAACACCGCCGTGGTGAACAGGTTCGCCGCAGCGAAGCAGAGCAAAACCCGCCGGACGAACGGCAGTTCGGCCAGGATCCGGCGAAGCGGCCGGGGTTCGGCGGGGCCGCTGCCGTCCGGGGCCGGGGCGTCCGGGCCGGCGGGGAAGCGGGTCGCGCCGATCAGCGCGGCCGCCAGCAGATAGGCGCCGGCGCACCCGGTGATGATCCCCGCCAGACCGGCGGCGTCGACCACCAGCGGGCCCAGCAGCCCGCCGGCCAGCCCGGCCAGCGACTGGGTGCCGAGCTCGAAGCCGGTCGCGGCCTCGATGTCGGCGTCCTCGACCAGCTCGGGCACGGAGGTGGTCAGACAGGGGTCGAAGACGGCCTGGCAGCCCGCCAGCAGCAGCGCCGCGCCGTACGCGACGGCCATCGGCAGCGCCGAGGTGTACGTCCAGACGGCCGTGCCGAGGGCGATCAGCCCGGCGGCGGCGGCCGAACCGCCCAGCACCGTACGGTGCGGGCAGCGGGCGATGACCGTGGCCACCAGCGGCGCCAGCGCCACAGCGGGCAGGGTGCTGACGGCGAGGAAGACGCCGGAGGCCAGACCGCGGTCCGCGCCCGCGGCGTATCCCACCAGCCACCACACCGCGCCGACCTGGAACATCCGGCCGGCGGCCTGGGTGAGGACCTGGGCGGCCCACACGGCGCCGAACCGCCGGTTGCGCAGGACGAGCGGCAGACGGCGGCCACCCGTGGCGGGGGCGGTCCCGGAAGCCGTCCCGGGGGCTGTCACGGAAGCCGTCTCCGGGGTCACGCCGGTGCCCGTCACGAGTGCGGCCGTTCGTCGAGGACGCTGATCAGCTTGCCGGTCCGCGGGTTGACGGCGAGCTCGTGGTGGCGCACCCAGGTGACGGACAGCGGGTGGACGTAGCCGGCGGCGACCGCCTCCGGGTACAGCGGCCGCGCCGCGTGGATCCCGGCCTCGACGGCGGCGGCCAGCTCGGGGAGCCCGTCGGGGTTCCCGTCGCAGGCCAGACGCAGCACCAGGCCGTCCCGGCCGTCCCAGCGGCGCACGACCAGCTGCACACCGGTCACCCGGCCGGCCGGGTCGGCGGCCCGGACGAGGTCGAGCACGTCCTGGGTGTAGAGGGACACCGGCCCCACCCGGACGCCCTCCTGGGCCCGGCCGAGGATGCGGAACTCCCCGGCGGCGGGGTCGGTCCACTCCGCGCGGTCCCCGACGGGGTAGCGCAGCACGGGCATCAGCCGTCGTCGCAGGTCGGTCACCACGACCCGGCCCGGCACCCCCGCACCGGTGATCGGCTCGCCGGTGTGCTCGTCGAGGATCTCCACCACCGTCTCCGGGGCGAACACCCGGTGGACCCGGGTGTCCGGTCCGGGCACCGGTCGCCCGAGCAACCCGGCATCGACGGCGGCGTAGCCGATCGAGGAGATGCGGGCGTTGGGGAACACCTTGCCGAGCAGCGGCTGCTGGTCCTGGTAGAGGCCCTCGCCGCCGAACAACAGCAGCTCCACGGAAGGGAGTTCGCGACCGGCGGCGAGAAGGTGATCGGCCAGTGCGCACAGCGTGGTCGGAGTGCCCGCGACCACCTCGACCTCGAACTGCTCCAGGGTCTGCACGGTCGACTCCACCGGCGCGGCCCCGCCGATCGGCAGCCTGACGTTGGCGACGGGCGAGCGGTGCAGTGCGTCGAGGATGAAGGTGTAACTGGCGTACAGGTCGCCCGCGTAGAAGAGGTCGGCGACCCGGTGCCCCGGACGCAGTCCGGCATCGAGCAGCCCGGCGCCGAAGGAGGTGGTGAACTCCCGCCACTCCTCCCGGCTGTAGAACGAGAACTTCGGCGAGCCGGTGGTGCCACCGCTCTTGAAGACCACCGCCTCCTCCAGCGGCCCGGTCAGCAGCCGGTTGCCGCGAGGCGTGTTCGCCTGCCAGAAGTCGGCCTGTGGGACGACCGGGAGATCGGTCAGTCGCACGGTCCGGTCCGGCAGACCGGCGTACAGCTCCGCATAGAAAGGCGAATTGCGGCGCGCGAACCGTACGAGCTCCGCTATCGGTTGAACGGGCATCAATTCCTGCTCTGAGGATGTGAGGAGAACGGACCGAGTTCCGGCGTCATCAGGAATCCGGATGCGCACGGATCATTCGGTCGAGACTGAGGCGATGTCAGGAGGAACTGGCCTCACGCTCGCAGGAAGAGAGGCTAGCACCTTGATGAACCTTCGGATCCCAGTCACTGGCCTGCCGTTGGGCTGGCGACGAGGCGATCTGAGGCTTCATCAGCGGGGTTTATCGGTCAGCCGGAACGAAAGGGTGACATGCGTCTCAGTCGGAGTTCAGGGAGCCGAACATGAAATGTCTCGAATTCAACTAAAGATTGGTCGCAGAGGAATCCGGCGTTGCGACCGCCGGCCGCCGGGGCGATGTCAGCAGACGGCGGCGAGCGAGTCGACGAGGATGTCGAGCCCTTCCCCGGCCTCGTCCTCGGTCAGGGTGAGCGGGGGAGCCATCCGAAGGGCGTGGCCGTAGAGGCCGCCCTTGCCGATGAGCAGGCCCCGCTCCTTCGCGTGCTCCAGCACCCTGGCGGCCAGCGACGGGCTCGGTGATCCCGAGTCGGGGTCGATCAGGTCGACGGCGAACATCAGGCCCTTGCCCCGGACCTCCCGCACGACCGGAAGCCGTTCCGCCGCCGTCCGCAGGCCGTCGATCAGCAGGCGGCCGAGCCGGTGCGCATTGGCCTGGAGATCGTGGGCGATCAGGTAGTCGAGGGTGGCCTTGGCGGCTGCCGTCGCGATCGGGTTGCCGCCGAAGGTCGAGATGCCGTTGGCCGGAAGCGCGTCCATCAGCGTGCCGTCCGCGACCACACCGCCGATCGCGAAGCCGTTTCCCAGACCCTTCGCGAAGGTCATGGCATGGGGTGTCACGCCATGGGCCTGGATGCCCCAGAAGTGCTCGCCGGTGCGGCCCCAGCCTGTCTGCACTTCGTCGGAGACCAGCAGGATCCCGTACCGGTCCAGGATCTCCCGGTATCCCGCGAGGAGCCCGTCCGGCGCGACGGTGAAGCCTCCGACGCCCTGGACGGGCTCCACGATCAGGCAGGCGACATCGGTGGCGGTGGCCGTGTCGAGGACGTGCTGCAGATCGTCCGCACAGAAGGCCAGGAACTCCTCGTCCGACAGCTGCGGGAAGCGGGCGCGGTCGGTGCCGTGCAGGTAGTGCACGTTGACGGGCGAGAGCGAGGAGTTCTTCCAGCTGCGGTTGCCCGTCACGGCCGTGGCCGCGTACGAGCGCCCGTGGTAGCTGTTGCGCAGGGCGAGCACCTGGTCGGACCGTCGGGCATTGGTGGCGAGCAGCAGCGCCGTCTCGTTGGCCTCGGTGCCGGAGTTGGTGAAGAAGACCTTGGCGTTCGCGATGCCCGACAGCTCCGCGATCCGCTCGGCCAGCTCCACCTGGGTGCGGATGAGGTACAGCGTCGAGGTGTGCGCGATCCCGGTGCGCAGCTGCCGCTCGACGGCCTCCCGGACCTCGGGCACGTCGTACCCGAGCATGTTGGTGAGGATGCCGCCGAAGAAGTCGAGATAGCTGCGCCCGTCGGAGTCGGTGACGCGGCGCCCCTCGCCGCTCACGATCTCGATCGGCTCGTCGTAGTAGAGCGACACCCACCTCGGCATGACCGCGCGATGGCGGCCGAGCAGGTTCGACATGCGGGGTTCACTCTCCCTGCGGCAGCGTCGACTTGGCGTTCGAACGGACGGCCGGGACGCACGGACGGCTTTCGCGAAAGCTACCCGACCTCCGGCCCGCAGGCCGGTCAATCGGCCGCGACACGGGCCGCGACCGCGCGGCCGCGACATCGTGACCGGGGATGGGTGTTCCGTCAATCTATGTCCGAATTGTCCGTATTAATGGGAAAAGTAGTGAATGGTAGGTCCCGTGCGGGGGATCGACCGACTCGTCGGAGGGCGTCGGCAGGTCGGTTGTGCGCCGAATCACAGGGGGGCGATGGCGGTGCCCGGAACCCCCGCCCGACCAGGGGACTTGTCCGGGTACACGATCGATCCCGCCGAGCCGGGCGCGGCATCGAGCTTGCGTACGGACCGTCCCCTCCTTCAGGCTGCTGCGAGTCCACAGCCGAGGGGGGAACGAAAGGGTCCTCCTCGCATGGCCAAACGTTCGAAGCACCGCCGCAGTACGCCCAGCGGGCGCCGTTTCCTCGCACTCGGGATCGCGCTGGCCGCCACGGGCACCGGCGCGGCCGCCTGGGCGATGCCGACCGCGACCGCGCAGACCGAGCCGGTGGTGGTCGACTCGATCTCGATCACGCCGAACGGTCCAGCCGCCGGCAGCCCGGTCACGGCCACCGCCACCCTGCACGCCACCAGCCGGACCTCGGTCCAGGCGCTGACCATCGCGGTGCGGTCGGCCGACGGAGCCCACTACGACTTCCGCGGTGCGGTTCCGGCGACGCTGACCTCCTCGCCGCTCACGTTCACGCCGGACAGCCGCACCTTCCCGGCGGGCACGTACACGTACTTCGTGGCGTACGAGACGTCCAACCACTGGCACAACCTCAGCCCGGTGAAGACCTTCACCGCGGGTGCCTCCTCGGCTCCGGCGCCGAGCCCGTCGCCCACGGCCACCGCGACGCCCACCACCTCGCCGTCGCCGACCGCGACCGCCACGGTGACGCCGTCGCCGACCGCCACTGCCACGGCGACCCCGTCGCCGACCGCCACTGCCACGGCGACCCCGTCGCCGACCGCGACTGCCACGGTGACGCCGTCGCCGACCGCCACCGCCACGGCGACCCCGTCGCCGACCGCCACCGCGACGCCGTCGCCGACCGCCACGGCTGCTCCGACGGCCGGTGCCTCGACCGGCACGTCCGCTGGGCCGCTGGGGATCGCGGGCTCCTGGCGCCCGGTCTTTGCGGACGAGTTCAACGGCAGCTCGCTCGACGCCACCAAGTGGAACCCCAACTGGTTCGGCTGCAGCACCTGCACGACCCAGCCGGTGAACTCCCAGGAGGCCGCCGCGTACTCCCCGTCCCAGGTCACGGTGAACGGCGGCAGCCTGCACCTGTCGGCGGTCCAGAAGCCGGCCACCGTGAACGGCAAGACCTACCCGTACACGTCGGGTCTGATCAACACCAACGGCAAGGCCCAGTTCACCTACGGTGCGTTCGAGGCCCGGATCTACCTGCCGCCGTCCGGCTCGCAGGTCGCCAACTGGCCCGCCTTCTGGGCGGACGGTCAGAACTGGCCGACCGACGGTGAGCTGGACGTGATGGAGGGTCTGGGCGGCGACGCCTGCTACCACTTCCACTCCACCGCGGGCGGCCCCGGCGGGTGCGCGCCCGGCAACTACAGCGGCTGGCACACCTACGGCGCGGAATGGGCGCCGGGCTCGGTCACGTACTACTACGACGGCGTGAAGGTCGGACAGATCACCAGCGGCATCACCTCGGCGCCGATGTACCTGATCCTGGACAACGCGGTCGATTCCAAGTACCCGGCCGTCACCCCGGCCGACATGCAGGTCGACTACGTGCGGGTGTGGCAGCACTGACCCGACCCCGCCCCGACAGCGGCCCGGCTGCGCGGACTTCCACCGCGCGGCCGGGCCGCTGTGTCGCAGCGTCGCGTGTGGCCGGCGCGCGACGCCCCCACCGGGCGGCGGCGGCGCGGTGGCAGGTGCTCGCTGTGCGGGTCAGGCGGTCGGGGGTGTGCCGTCGGGGTCGGTGCTGCGGATCGCGTGGATGATGCGGGTCGCCCAGTCGGCGGGCCGTTCGTGGCCGAGGAGTTCGGAGAGCCGGTCCATGCGGGTCCGGCGTTCGGCCGGGGGGAGGTCGAGGGCCCGGCCGAGGACGGTGCCGAGGTCCTCCGGGGAGCGGGGGTCGGTGAGCAGGGCGGCCTCGCCGAGTTCGGTGGCGGCGCCGGCGTGGCGGGAGAGCACCAGGACTCCCGGGTCGGTGTGCCGGGGGAGCGCGGTCCGGGCGGCGATGAACTCCTTGGCGGTCAGGTTCATCCCGTCCTGGAGGGAGGTGACCCAGAGCACGTCGGCTGCCAGGTACTGGTCGACGACCTCGGTGGTGGACAGGCGCTGCGAAAGGTAGTCGACCGGTTGCCAATTCCGCTGGCGCCAGCGGGCGTTGATCTCTCCGATGCGCTGCTCGAGGTGGTGGCGGGTGGTGTCGTAGGCGGTGATGCCGGGCTCCGGCGGCGGGCAGACGAGGCGGAAGACGAGCCGGCCGCGCAGCCCGGGCCGGCGGGTGAGCAGCCGGTCGACGGCCTCGACCTTCTGGACCGGGGCCTTGGCGTAGTCGAGGCGTTCGACCGAGAGCACGACGCGGCCGGTGGCCGGGCGGCGGTGCGGCGCCCGGAGACGGGCGAGCTCCTCGACGGCCGGCCGGTCGATCCCGAGCGGGTGGACGCCGGTGCGCGGCGGATCGGGCAGACCGGCCAGGGTGCGGCGGAAGTGTGCGGCGAACTCCTCGGTGTGGAAGCCCGCCCAGTCGAGGCAGGCCAGCGAGGAGCGCAGTTCCGCGGCGACCGGGAGGGTGGCGAAGGTCTCCGGGGCGGGGAACGGAGTGTGGTGGAAGAGCCCGGTCCTGAGGTCGGGGCGGGTCCTGCGCAGCAGGCCGGGGACGAGCCAGAGGTTGTAGTCGTGGAGCCAGACGGTGGCACCGGGGGCGGCCCGGGCGCTGATGTGCCGGCCGAAGCGGGCGTTGACCGTGCGGTAGTCGGTCCAGGCGCGTTCGTCGAACAGCGCCCGGTCGGGTTCGGACATCAGCACCGGCCACAGCGTTTCCTTGCAGGCGCGGTGGAAGTAGCCGCTCCAGGTGGCCTGGTCCACCGGGACGGCGGCGAGCGGCGGTGAGGTGGGGCGCGGGAGTGCGGCCTGCCGGTCGCACCCGGTCAGCGCGGTGACCCAGACGCCCGGCAGGCTGTCGGTGAACGCGCTGGTCAGGGTCGGCAGGATGCCGTTGGGGCTGCTGGGTGGCTGCCAGCTCTCGCCGTTCCAATGCAGTGGCGGGCGGTGGTAGGCCACCAGGAGGGAGTGCCGGTCCGCGGGCGGTTCGTCAGCGACACCGGGGTCGGGGCCGGCGTCGCGGGAGATCCAGTCGAGGTCGCGGAGCGCCGCGTGGATGCCCGCCGCGCCGGGGCGGCCGGGGCGGTGGACGCGGGGCTCGTCGGCGAGGGCGGTGAGCAGCGCGGGTTCGGCCCCGCCGACGACCACGGTGTGCGTGCCGAGCCGGAACAGCGAGAGGTCGTTGAGGGAGTCCCCGGCGACGAGGATCTCCTCGGGCTTCCAGCCCAGCTTCCCGGCGAGGACCCGGAGGGCGTTGCCCTTGGAGGCTCCCGGCGGCAGGACGTCGAGGTAGCGGTCCGCCGAGTACACCCAGGTGCAGCCGAGGGCGTCGACGGCTGCGGTGAGTTCGTCGGTGAGCCGGTCGGGGGCCAGGTGGTAGGAGCAGCGGCCGTCCTGGACGACGTCGTGCTGGTAGGTGAGCGCGGGGAAGCGGCGTAATGCGGCGCGTACCCGCTCCGGCCCGGGCCAGCCGGTCCGCAGCTGTTCCTGCACTGGGTCCACGGGGGTGAAGTCCGTGCCGTCGATGACGGTGGCGCCGACGTCGGCGATGATCCACCGGGGGCGCGGCACGAGCGGATCGCGGAGAAGCTCGCGGACGGAGGCCAGTGCGCGTCCGGTGGCGAAGACCGGGGTCACCTCGGGGTGGCGAGCCAGGGCGTCCCGTAACCGGCGCCGGTCGTCCCGGGTGCCGCCGAGTAAGGTGCCGTCCAGATCGGTGACCAGAATCCTCGACTTCGACATCCGAGGGACGCTAACACGATCACCGCGCGTAGTGAAGTGTTCACCTCAATCGAGGCAGGGGCGACGGTCCGGTTCCTCCTCGACCGGCGCGAGGGCCTGGGCCCTCTCCCCCCGCCCGGCTCCGGCGGGCCGCCCGCGCCCGAGCCGTGCTCGGGCGAACGGACGGGCCGCCGGTACCGCGGCGAGGACCCGCCGTGGGTCAGTCCGCAGCGGAGCGGCGCCGGCGCAGGCGGAGCCAGAGGCCGGCGGCCCCACCGGCCAGTGCGGCGGCTCCGAGCGCCGGCAGCTGCCACGACCTCGGGGACGGCTGATCGGCCGAGGCCGAAGCCGAGACCGACGAGGTCGCCGGAGCCTGCGCCGTGGACGGCGGCTCCGGCTGGGCCCCGGGCGGCGTTCCCGGCTGGTCCCCGGGTGCGGCTCCCGTGCCGTCGAACAGCCCGAACCCGCCGGCGAGCCCGTTCCGGTCGTAGCCGGATCCGGGGAGCTTGTCCGCGTACCGGCCGGTCACCAGCTTCTGGTAGGCGGCCAGTGGGAGGCTCTGCTTCCCGCCGAGGCCGGTGGTGGCCTCGGTGTTGAGCGGCTCGACGTCGCCGTTCCCGGTGAGCCGGTACCAGGCGTGGATCTGCGGCTCGGTGAAGGTGCGGGCACCGGCGGCGGCGCGTTCGGCGAGCTTGAGCTCGGTGTCGCCGTCCCGGATGCCGGCCAGCCGCCAGCCGCCGCCCTTGCCGGGCGGAGCGAGCAGGACGGCGGCCTGGTGGCCGTCGGCGGCGTTCACCCGCGAGGCGAGGTAGGACAGCCTGAGCGCGTTCTGCGGTGTCGGCTGGGCCTTCCCGGTGACGAAGTCCACCGACAGCTCGTACATCGGGACCGGGTCCTTGAGCTCGAACGACGGTGGTGCGGCTGCCGCGTTCGGCGTGATCGGTCGACCGCCCGTACTGCCGCCGTCGGCACCGGGACCGGCGCCGGTGCCGCTCCCGCCGCCGGGTACGGCGGCCGTCTTCGCGGCGCCGAGGAAGCGGGAGACGGTGTCGTGCGTCTGGCCGGAGCGCAGCACTTGCTGGGCGGCGCCGTAGTCGGGGGCCTCGCTCCCGTCGTCGGCCCGGGCTGTCGCGGTGGCGGTGAAGACGCTCGCGAGTGCGGCGGCGGTGAGGACGGCCGCCTTCACTGTCCTCATGGTCGGTTGTCTCCTCATGCGTGGATGCCGATCCGTGAGTGGGTCCACCGGAACGAGCCGTTGTCGGCGTAGGTGTTGAAGTTCCACCAGGTGTACGTCTGGGTGCTGGGCCACGGATCGCCCACCGCGATCATGTTGCTGGTGCTGTCGTAGCCGTAGATGACGTTCATGTGGCCGCCGCCCGAGGTCCAGCCGATGCGCACCGCGAACGGGCGCCCGTTGGCTATCTCGTTGCTGACCTCGCTGAACGAGGCGTTGCGGTTCAGGTCGTAGCCGCCGTTGCGGAAGCCCATGGCGGACAGGCCGTTGGCCATGTCGTCCAGCGTGGCGGGCCGGTCGTTGCAGTCCAGCCACCGGCCGCGCTGGGCGAGGCGGCAGAAGTCGTACTGGTTGTACTGGTTGTAGCCCCAGTAGGTGGCGATCGTCAGGCCGGAGGCGTCCCAGCACCACTGGTCCTGGACCTGCTTCTGCATGGTGATGTCGAGCGCCGTCCAGCTGGTGGGCCGGGTGGAGGCGCAGACCGGGAGGTTCCCGGTGTTCTCGCGGATGAAGGCGTCCGCGATGTAGTAGGCGCCGGACCAGATCCAGCGGTTGTTGTTCTCGACGGTGTCCCCCGTGGTGCGACAGACCATCGGGATGCGGTCACCCTGCTGGGCCTGGCCGGTGATCCGGGCCGAGAGCGAGGCCAGCACCCGCTCGTTGACGGTGCTGAAGTTCCCCTGGCCCCCGATGACGGTCCCCTTGACCAGGCCCGCCTGGGCCACGGCGCCGATGCCCAGCGCGGCCGCTCCGGCCAGCACGGAGGCGGTTGCCGCCAGTGCCCATCGGCGCGATTTCCTGCGGTGTCTGCTCATGCGTCAGATCTCACTCCCCGTTAGGTGAAACCGAATGCGGGGGAGTCTGGCAGAGCCGTGGCGAAACCGGAACGGAGGAGTTCGGTCCGATCGGCGGCTACGCGCATAGAGGGCAGGAGCCGCTGGTCAACGGGTGCTTCGCGAGAGTGACTTGGCGACCTCTGGTGCAGCTGGTCTAGTCCTCCGTGATCTTATCGTTATCGGCGGGTGAATATCCTTCAGGTTGTGTAATTTCACAGAGTGAGTGCAATGTTACTCACGATGAGGGTTTCAGAAGCGGGGATTCAGGAATCCGAAGGAGCGCTTATACGGGCTCGGCGCGGGCGGTCAGGCGGGATCCAGGTACCGGCGGCCCGGTATCTGCTCGAAGATCAGGTTGGTGCGGGTCTGGGCCACCGCAGGGTGGGTGGTGAGGTGGTCGACGACGAAGTCGCGCAGGGCCTCGGGGCCGGCGACGCCGACGTGCAGGAGGTAGTCGTCGGAGCCGGCCATGTGGAAGACGGCCAGGACGCCGGGCAGGTCGGGGGCGGTGCTGCGGAAGCTCTCGTTCTGCTCGCGGGTGTGGGCGCGCAGCCGGACCGAGATCATCGCCTGGAGCGGCAGGCCGATCGCCGCCGGGTCGACCTCGGCGCGGTAGCCGCGGATGACGTCGCGCTCCTGGAGGGCGCGGACCCGGGCCAGGCAGGTGGAGGGGGCGATGCCCACCGCCTCGGCGAGGGCGTTGTTCGGGAGGCGGGCGTTGTCGGCCAGGGCCCGGATGATCGCCCGGTCGGTGTCGTCGATCGGGGTCCGCCGGCGCTGCGGATTGTTCGGCATGCCTGCCAGGATCCCAGCCGATTCCGTCGATGAGCAAACCCGTTCGGGCTTCGACCGAATCTTCTTCGGGGGAGCTTCCCAGGGTCGCCGGAAAGTTCCATCCTTGGCGCGAGCGGCGAACGCCCTCGACCTCCCGACCACGCCCGGAGTGCCCCGCCCATGAGCCCGACCGCCGCCTTCGCCGAGCCCGCGACCGCACCGGCCACCTTCGCCGCGACCGCCGTCGACCCGGGCCCGGAGCTGGACGGCGGTGACTTCGTGCTCCCTGCGGCCGGGCTGGACGACGCCCAGCGGCTGCGCGCGCTGGACACGGTGGACGAGTACCTGACGCGCAAGCGCAAGCACCTGGTCGGCTACCAGGCCACCCAGGACATGCAGGGCACCGCGCTGGACCTGGCCCGGTTCATGCCGAACAACATCAACAACCTCGGCGACCCGTTCCAGAGCGGCGGCTACAAGCCGAACACCAAGGTCATCGAGCGCGCCGTCCTCGACTACTACGCGAAGCTGTGGCACGCGAAGCGCCCGCACGACCCCGCCGACCCCGAGTCGTACTGGGGCTACATGCTGTCCATGGGCTCGACCGAGGGCAACATGTACGCGCTGTGGAACGCCCGCGACTACCTCAGCGGCAAGGCGCTGATCCACCCGCCGGCCGCGCCCCGCGACGAGCTGCGCTACGTCCAGGCCGCGCCCGACCGGAACAACCCGAACGCCCACCGCCCGGTGGCGTTCTACTCCGAGGACACCCACTACTCCTTCGCCAAGGCCGTCCGGGTGCTGGCCGTCGAGACCTTCCACGCCGTCGGCCTGGAGCTGTACCCGGACGAGTGCCCGCTGGTCGACCCGGCCACGGGTCGCCGCGAGTGGCCGGCCGAGGTGCCCTCCCGCCCGGGCCCGTCCGGGTTCTCCTGGGACGGCCCGGGCGAGATCGACGTCGACGCGCTCGCCGTCCTCGTCGAGTTCTTCGCCGCCAAGG
Source organism: Kitasatospora sp. NPDC023120 (assembly GCF_055560835.1). NCBI lineage: Bacteria > Bacillati > Actinomycetota > Actinomycetes > Kitasatosporales > Streptomycetaceae > Kitasatospora > Kitasatospora sp. NPDC023120. Next base: position 98,778 of record NZ_JBVHHY010000026.1, read on the forward strand.
GGCACCCGGTCTTCGTCAACCTCAACCTCGGCAGCACCTTCAAGGGCGCCCACGACGACGTCCGGGCGGTCTGCGAGCGCCTGCTGCCGATCTTCGAGCGGTACGGCCTGGTGCGCCGTGAGGTGGTGTACGGGACGGACCCGCACACCGGGCAGCCGCTGGTCGACGTGCGCCGCGGCTTCTGGATCCACGTGGACGGCGCCCTCGGCGCGGGCTACGCGCCGTTCCTGCGAATGGCCTCCCAGGACCGGGCGTACGGCTGGACGCCGGAGGCGGAGCTGCCCGAGTTCGACTTCGGACTCGCCCTGCCCACCGCCGGGTACGGCGAGGTCGACATGGTCTCCTCGATCGCGATGAGCGGCCACAAGTGGGCCGGCGCGCCGTGGCCCTGCGGCATCTACATGACCAAGGTGAAGTACCAGATCTCGCCGCCCTCCCAGCCGGACTACATAGGCGCGCCCGACACCACCTTCGCCGGCTCCCGCAACGGCTTCTCCCCGCTGATCCTCTGGGACCACCTCTCCCGCCACTCCTACCAGGACCAGGTCGACCGGATCCGCACCGCGCAGGAGCTCGCCGACTACCTGGAGCGGCGCCTGCTCGCCATGGAGCAGGAGCTCGGCGTCGAGCTCTGGCCGGCCCGCACTCCGGGTGCCGTCACCGTGCGGTTCCGCAAGCCGAGCGCCGAGCTGGTGGCGAAGTGGTCGCTGTCCTCGCAGGACGTGCTGCTCGTCCCGGGCGACGAGTCCAGCCGCCGCACCTACGTGCACGTCTTCGTGATGCCCTCGGTCGACCGCGCGAAGCTGGACGCCCTGCTCGCCGAACTCGCCGAGGACCCCGCCATCCTGGGCTGACCCGCCCGTCGGCCGCCGGGCCCCCGGGACGTGACCGTGTGTTCGACGGGCCGGGGGCGTCGCACCGGCGCCGCGGCCCGTCCGGGTCGATGGCGGTGCCCGGCGTCGTGCACCGGACGCCCTCCGCATCCGGTGGCGCGAGCTGATGTCCGTTCACGGCCCTTGCGGCGAAGGGGAGTCGGGTACGTGCCGCCGGCGGCCACCGCAGCCGTCGTGGCCGGTCGAGCACGTCCGCCCCGCCGGCCGAGGCGTGGCCGGGGGCGGCCGGTGCGGCGGTGGCGACTGCGCACGGTGACCGGACGGCCGGAGGCGGCGGCGGGCGGGAATCATCGGCGGCGGCGGGCTTTTGACACCTCGATTTGAGGCGGCTAGCGTGATTTTCAAGGGTATCGCTGCCGGTCGGCCCTTCGAAAGACCGGCCCGCGGAATTCATTTCTCCTGGCGACGATCCCGTCGGGAACCGAGCCCGGTCCCCTTTCCGCTGCCTGGCATGCGAGAGGCGTGATGAAAGGCTACGACGTCTACTCCAAGGCGATGACCGAGGATCAGTGGAGGGGCTGGTGGGTCACCTGGCCCCCGTCGGAACACGTCGCCCTCGGTGCCGTCCTCGACCGGCAGGACGCGGTCCGCAGGGCGGGAAACCTGGCCGACCGCGGAATATCCTTCACGCCCGAGGAAGGGGCTCCGCCGAGCCTGTTCGTTTACGATTCGAATAATTCGGTGAGCGTGTGCTTCAAAGCCGCCGGGGCGGCTCCCGATCCGTTCTCCGGACTGACGGCGATCGACGCCGGCGCCTCGGTCACGTTCCGCAAGGAGAAAACCGCCTTCGTCGTTTTCCGCGGGATTTCGCAAACGGGGATCGCCGACGTGCGAGGCCTGGCGAACGACCTGGCGACCCTGTGGTGGAACGGCGCCTGGGACGAGACGTTGCTGGCCGTGACCAGCGTGGTCCGCGCGCAGGGCGGGACGGTGCTCTCGGCGGCGGCCGCGGGCGCGACGGCGGAGCTCAAGGTGTCGGCGTCGGCCGGTGTGACCGGCGTGCTGGAGCCGGCGGACCTGGCCCTCGACGCCTCGGTCGTCCACCGGAACGGTCTCGGCGCCGAATGGACCGGCACGGACGTCACGCCCTTCTACCAGGTGGTGCGCCTGCGCGAGAACTGGCGCGGCAGGGTGCGCGCCGAGTACGGTCCGCGGCAGCCTGGCCGCGGGGCCCTCCCCTCCGCCCTCCCCCCACTGCTGACCGAGGAGATCCAGGACGACCCCGGTGCCGTCCTCGGTGCGGTGGACGGGGACGAGCAGGTGCCGTTCGCCTCCCCGCGGGACGGCTGACACGCCTCCAGAGGCCGCGGTGACGAACGCCCGATTCCGCATAGCACCCGGACCGTCCGAGCAGGCGGGCCGGGGCGCCGGGCACCCCACGGTCAGTCTGCGGGTGGCGGGGCTGCGACCCGGCCCGCCGCAGGAGGCGGCGGAGGACCTGGACCTGGCGGAGGCCGCGGAGTGTTCCGGCGAACTCACCGGAGTGCTCGCCCCCGGGGCCACCGACCAGCGGCGGAAGGCGGCGGGCGAGCGGCTGTTCGCCCTCCTCACCCCCGGCGCGGTGGGCGCGCTGTGGGCCGGGGTACGGGCGACGGCGGCGAAGCAGCGGGCGGAGGGCGCCACGACGGATCCCGTGCGGGTCAGTCTGGAGATCGCGATCGAGGACCTGCGGCCGCTGCCGTGGGAGCTGCTCCGCGACGGCGGCACCTGGATCTTCCACGACCCGAAGCTGCTGGTCTCCCGCCGGCACCCTCCCGTTCCCGGCGAGGAGGACACCGCCGCCGGAGCGGAGGACACCACGGGAGACGAGGCCACCGCCGGGGAGGCGGACCTCACCCGGCCGGACGCCGCCCGACGGCGGGCCGGGCCGATCGAGCTGGGGCCGCTGCGGGTGCTGCTCGTGGTCTGCAATCCGCTCGACCGGACGGATCTGGCCGACCAGGAGCGGGCCAGGGTCGCGGCGGCGCTGAGCACCTCGCCGGGCCGCGCGCACCTCCAGGTCCTCGAAGGCCCGCCGCACCACCGGCTCTTCGACGAGGTCAGGACCTGGCGCCCGCACGTCCTGCACTTCATCGGCCACGGCATGCCGGCGGTCCCGGGGGCCTGCGCGGCCCTGCCGTTCAACTGGGCCACCCGGCAGAACCCCGAGATCGACCCGACGACGCAGTGGAGCCTGGAGTCCGAGGACATCACGGAGCTGCTGGACGAGTGGCGGCCCCGGCTCGTCGTCCTGAACGCCTGCCGGACCGCGGCCGACCCGGCGGACAAGCTCGGCGGCCTCGCCCACGCCTTCCTCGCGGCCGAGGCCGAAGCGGTGGTGTCGATGCAGGCCGACATCGATTCGCCGGCCGGTGTCGCCTTCGCCGGCGTGCTGTACCGGGAGGTGGCGAAGGGCCTCGCGGTGGACCGGGCCTTGCGCACCGCCCGTCGGGAACTGCGCAACAACTACAGCCGGGAGGGGTACTGGGCGCTCCCCGTCCTGGCCACGCGCCACGATCCGGAATCCACTCTGGCGATCGGCTTCGTGCCGACCGAGCAGTCCATCACCACGCTCTGCGAGAACTCGCTGTACCGGGACCTGAAGCTCTTCGTGGACCGCGCGGACGAGCGTCGGGCGGCCTGGCGGGCCCTCGACCCCGTCGGGCCGCAGGACGACCGCCCACTGCTCGTCATCACCGGGCACTCGCAGGTCGGTTCCAGCTGTACCGGCAAGACCTGGTTCACCCGGTCCTGCCTGCTGAGCTGCTTCCTCCACGGCCACCGCATCACCTACGTGGACCTCGGCAGCCGGAGTCCCGGTGCCGGAGGGGAACCGGGCAGCACGCGCAAGGACTGGCTGGGACTGCTGCGCGCGGTTCGCGACGGGTGCCTGGACGAGAGCCAGCCGGAGCCGATGCGGCCGGAGGCCTTCTTCGCCTTCAACGCCGAGCTGAACGCCCTGGTCGAGGGCGTGGTGCCGGTGACCGCCGGCCCCGGCGGCGCCCCGCCCGACGAGCCGGTCGAGGACCGGGGGCAGCCGTTCGACGAGCAGGTCGGGCAGGCCGACCGGCGGAGGTCGGGGATCTTCCGCGCCTTCCTGGACGCCCTGCGCGCGGCCGACCCCGACCGCGTCCACGTCCTCGCGCTCGACCATGCCGAGTTCCTGCTGTCGGAGATGTGCCGGCAGGTCGTCTACCCCGAGCTGATCGGGCCGGTCGCGCACAGACGGGAGCCACCGCTGCGCCTGCTCCTGGTCACGACCCGGGACTGGATCGACGGCGGCGCCCTGCCGCAGGAGGACAGCGGGTGGTGGCAGCCGGTGCTGACCCTGGGCGACTTCCCGGTGCGCGAGTACCTGCGACTGGCCGACGAGTACTGCGAGCAGGCGGGCCTGGACTTCGCCACGGCGCGGGTCAGGCGGGTGTTCGAGGGGTACAGCGAGTTCGTCTCGTGCCAAGGAGGTGTGGCGGTCGACCTCTTCCGCGAGATCAGGAAGACCATGGCGCTGATGGGCGGGGGAGCATGACCGGCTCGCTCGAACAGATCACCGCCCGGATCAGGGGCGGTGCCGGCCCCGCCGAGATCCGCCGGTCGCTGCGCCCCGCCGGGTGGGAGCCCCTGCTCAAGGCCTGCGCCGCCGCCGGCGCCTTCGACCGCGACCTCTTCGACGGGGTGCTCCGGCCGCTCGCCGGGCCGGACGTGCCCGGGCTGGACGGCCTGGTCGAGCTGGAGGTCGTCGAGCCGGCCTCCGATGCACCGGCCCGGTACCGGCTGCCGCACGACGACCGGGTGGCGTACATGAAGAGCTGGCTCGTGGACTGGGCCGGCGGCGGGGCGCCCGCTGACCTGGCCGAACTGGAAGGGCGGTTCGCCGAGCACTGGGCGGCCGCCGGAGACCGGCGCGAGCAGCTGAGGCACCTGCTCGTGGCCGACACACCGCGGGCCCTGCGGCTGTTCGACGACCTCTTCGCCGAGGCGGACTCCCGGCGGGACTTCGCCCGCTGCCAGGACCTGCTCGACGTGCTCGCCGACGACGACCGCCTGTCCCTCTCCGGCCCCGAGGTCGCCCGGGCCCGGGAGGACCGCGCGGGCTACGTGCGGGCCCGGTGCCACTGGGCGGTGGACTACGCCCGCTGCGCGCAGTACCTGGCGCGGCCCGGTCTGGAGGAACAGGCCGCCGCCCTCATGGCCGGCTCCGACTCCCGGGCGTGGCAGGTCTCCGGGCCGGCCGGGACGGGCAAGACCATGCGGCTGCGCTGGCTCGTCACCCGCTACTGCGTCTGCGCCGAACGGGACATCCCGTGCGCCCGGCTCGACTTCGACGTGGTCTCCCCGGTGACCATCGGCCGCTACCCCTGGCTGGTCCTCCTGGAGGCCGCAACGCAGTTCGACAACCGCTGGCCCAAGCGGGCCTTCGGCAGTCTCGACCGCTACGCGTCGATGCGCAGCCTCCTCGGCCGCCACCCGTCCGACCTGGGCCGCACCGCGGCGCAGGGCTTCCGGACCACCCAGGACCCCGGCACCCTGGGGTCGGAGATCACCCGGACCTTCGTCGACCGCTTCAACGACGCCGCCGGCCACAAGGCGGCCCTGCTGGTCTGCGACACCACGGAGGAGCTGCTGCTGCGGGGCATGCAGGGCACCGGCCGCTTCCTGGAGCTGTTGGGCCAGGTGCAGCACGCCTGCCCCATGCTCCGCATCGTGCTGGCCGGGCGGTACGACCTGGCCAAACGGGCGCCGGAGGCAGTGGCGGCGCTGGACGGGATCCGGCAGATCGAGGTCACCCCGTTCACCGACGAGCAGGCCGAGACCTACCTCCACGAGATCCGCGGCATCGACGACGAGCGCAAACGCGCCGTCGCGCGACGGCGTTCCAACGGCCGGCCGCTCGTCCTCGCCCTCTTCGCCGACGCCGTCGAGCAGGACCCCGGACTGAGCGTCGAGGCACTGGAGAAGACGCGGGATCCGGTCATCCCGCCGCTCATCGAGCGCGTGGTGTGCCGGATCACGGAGGAACCGGTGCGCTGGCTGCTGCGCTACGGCGTCGTCCCCCGCAAGCTGCGGCGCGAGGACCTGGCGGTCATGCGCCCGTACCTGGGCAACATGGCGGGGCCGACCCCGAATGACGACCCGCGGACGGACGTCCACGGCCTCGGGAGCGCGGACGTCTACCCGTTCACCCGCCCGCCCGGGACCGACGCCGAACTCGACCGGCTCTGGGAGCAGCTGCTCAACTACGCGGGCTCCTCCTCCTGGGTCTCGCAGACGGCGGAGGATCGGTCGACGGTGGTCTTCCACCCGGACGTCCTCGGTCCGCAGCGGCTGCTCCTCGCCGACCACCCGGTCTTCGTGGACCTGCACCGCGCCTTCGCCCGCCACTTCGAGGAACTCGCCGACGAGAACCCGGGCCGGTGGGCGGACTTCACCCGTGAGGCGGTGTACCACCGGTTCCAGCTGGGCGACCCGGAAGCCGCCGCCACCTGGCGGGCCGCGCTGCGCCGGGCGCGGGAGGCGGACGCGCTCGACGAGCTGCACGAGCTCGCCACCGAGGTGCTGGGCACCGACTACCTGGACGAGGACGGCAAGCCCCGGCCCACCGGACACGGGACGACGCTGATCTCGTACGCCGAGGTGGCCGAGGCCCACCTCCAGGAGGCCTACGTGGTCAGCCGTCGGGCGCTGCGCGAGGAGGCCAGGGCGGCGGATCCGCAGTGGGGCGAGGTCGAGTACGCCCTGGACCGGGTGAGCTGGGCCCGCGACGCCGCACCCGAGGCGGTCCCCGTCTCCGCCTGGGAGCACGTCCTGCGGGCGACGCTGCTGAACGCCGACGGCCGCGCCGAGGAGGCCCTGCGGTCCGCCGAGTACGCGCTGGCGGCGGTCGGCCCGGAGGAGCGCCTGGACGCGCTGCGGGTCCTCGGGGACAGCAGGGCCGCCGTCGGCGACCCCACCGCGAACGAGGCATACGAGCGCGCCTTCCGACTGGCCCTGCGGGCGGGGAAGGCCGTCCAGGCCGTGGAGATCGGCCTCGCCCTGGCGCGCGAGCGCGAGGCGCAGGGGCGGCTGGACGAGGCACTGCGCTGGTGCGAGCAGCTCAGACCGCTCGCACCGCTCGCCGGGTGTTCGACCGTCGTCCTGCGGCAGGCCCGGCTGCTGCTGGCCTGCTACCGGCCGGGCGCGGCGCTTCGCGTCCTGCAGCCCCTGCTCACCCCCGACGCGGAGCCGCCCGCGGGCAGCGCAACCGTCGACGCTCGCGTGGAGGCGGAACTGCTCCAGGCCCGGGCGGCGTTCGTGCTCGGCTGGGGGGAGCACGCCCGGACGGCCCTGGGGCGTGCCGCCGAACTCACCGAGGGCATCGTCGGGGCGGCCCGCTACCGGTCGCGGGCCCGCATCCACCAGTTGGGCGCCGCCGTGTCCGGCGAACTGCTCGCGGTCGACGAGGCGGAGCGGTACCTCCTGCAGGCCGGGAGCCTGTGGGAGGAACTCGGATACCGCGGCGGCCACCCGGAGTGCCACTACCTGCACGTCCGCTTCCTGCTCCGCACCGTCGGCGACCTGGTGGAGACGCGCGAGCTGCTCACCGCCACCGGCGGCCGTACCGGCCCTGCGCCCGGGCGGTCGGCCACGCCGGAGGAGGAGTTCGCGCTCCGCACGGCGTTGCTCGGACGTGAGCTCGCCTTCGACGAGGGAGACCGGCCCGAACCGGAGGAACTGCCCGCGGAACCGGACCCGCCGGTACCGCCGCGGCACGCCGCCCTCCTCGCCGCCCAGCGGCTGGTCGAGGCCTGGCGGCGGGACCGGCGGTCGGACGCCGCACGGGGGGACCGCCCACTGGAGGCCTCACCGCGGACCCGGAAGTCGGTGCCTGCACTCGTCCGGGCCCTCGAAGCCCTCGAACCGCCGTCCGCCCGGCTGTTCATCGTGGAGGAGCTGCAACGGTGCCGGATCTCGCGCGACGCCTCCGACACCACGCTGGCCCCACTGCGCCAGGTGCTCCCCGCGGGCGACGACGCGGACAACCGGCTGGACCGCGCCCTGCACCGCGTGCTGCTGGCCGAGCTCGACCGACTGACCGGCCGACCCGACCGGGCCCGCCGGGCCGTCGACGAGGCCCAGGCCGTCCTCCAGGAGGGCGCGCACGACCGGGACCCGCTGGCGTGGTGGCGCTGGTTCCGGGCCGGCAGCCGGCTCGGCGTCCCCGTCGATCCGGCACGCCGGGACTGTCCGCGGACCATCGCCGAGCGTTTCCCCCTGCTCCACACGGCCGTCCTGGTGGGCCTCGCCGAGGGCACCCGCAGGGCCGGGGACGACGCGGGGGCCGCGGAGCTGGTCGCCCGGGCGGTGGACGCCTCGGCACGGGTGACCAGGCTGACCCACTGGGCGGCCGACGCGCTGCACACCTACGCGGAGATGGCCGACGACGCGGACGCGCGCCGGACGGCCGCCCGCCTCTACCGGCGCCTCGGTCGGCCGAGGCGCCACACCGAACCCGCCCCGGCGGCGGTGCAGCCGCCGGAACGGAGCGCCGACCGGCCGGCGATCGCCCTGTCCGTTCCCGAGGGCCTGCCCCTGGACGATCCCGAGGCCCTGCAGCGGCTCCTGTTCCGCGATCCCCGAGCCGTCGTCTCACGGCTGCGCGAGCCCCTGGCCGAGGCGCTGAGGGCCTTCGGGGACGGCGCCCGGGTCGGGGTCCTGCGCCTGGAATCGGACGACGTGATGGTTCACTCGCTGCCGTGGGAGCTGGCCGTCACCGAGCCCCGCGGACTGACACCGGACCCCGGGCTGTACGGATTCCGCACCCTGCCCAGCGCGGCCGAGAACGGCTCGTCCATAAGCCTCCAGAGCATCCTGCGCGACACGGTCGACCCGGACCTGCCGGTCGACGGATTCCTCGGCCCGCGCACCAGACGGGCCTTCGCCCTGGCGACCGGGCAGGAGGGCCCGGGCACCCCCGGGCCGGACGCTGCCTCACTGGCCGGCCTGAGCGGTCTTCACCGGCCTCCTCCGAGCGGACCGCGAACCGTGGTCATCGTGACCCCGCCCGCGGCCGTCCAGTACGAGTCCCGCGGCAGTCACCGGCTGTCCGGCGTGGACCTCGCCGACATCTACGCCTCCTTCGGCTTCGGCATCCGGTTCGCGGAAGCCGTCGACTCCGGCGACCCCCTGACGGCCCGGCCCAGCCTGGTCCACATCAGCGCCCCGCTGGAGGCCACCGCACGCGGGCCGTATTTCGACCTGTCCGGGTCGTACGCGGAGTCGAGGCTGGAGACCAGGTCGCGGGGGTTCGACCTGCCGGCGGCGGCCCTGGCGGAGTGGCTGCGGGCCTCGCCCGACTGCCTGGTGGTGCTCGACCCGCCGGTGCCAGGGTCCCCCCTCGACATCCCCGAGCAGATGCTGCGGCGCAACCACTTCGCGGCCCAGCTGTTCATCCGGCTTCCGGCCGCCGCGATCCTCGGCATCGGGTTGAACGACTACCACACCTACGCGTCCGTCGCCCGGCTGGCGACCGCCGTGCGGGAGCAGCGGCCACTGGCGGACACCTTCCACGAGCTGGTGCTGATCCGCAGCGGCCCGATCTGGGAGGGCGCGAAGTGGCGGGCCAGCGACACCACGCTGTTCGCCGCCGCCACCACCCACGCGAACCGGGTCCTCGGATGACCGCCGCCGAGTACCAGCAGCGCAGTCGGGCCCGGACGCGCCACCTCAAGGCGAGCCTGGAAGCGGAGAGCGCCCACTGGACCCGGGCCACCGGGCCCGGCGAGCCGCTGGAGAAGCACCACAGCCAGGTGGCCTGCCTGGTGCGGCTGCTGACGACCTGCCTGGAGGACCTGTCCGGGCTCCCCGACCGCGAGCTGGCGGAGCCGGTCCTCGACCTCCACCACGTGTGGGACTTCTTCCGCAGCAAGCTCGTCCTGCGCTGCCTCCCGCAGTACCAGGACTTCCTGGAGGCGGCCGACGAGCTCGCATGGGCCTGTTACCAGCCGGCGCCCGGAGCGGCCGGTCCGGCCCCCGGGGTTCCGCCGCTGGTCTTCCTCAACCGGGCCGAGGTCCCCTTCGCGGTCGCCCGCGGACGCGACTACCGGGAGCTGCTGCCCAGTGCCGTCCGCACCCGGTCGGGCGACACGGCGGCGGGCACGCTGCCGTTCCCGATCATCGGCGTGCCCTGGCACCAGACCGAGCACCTCCCCGGCCTGCTCGCCGTGGCCCACGAGGTCGGCCACCACATCGAGGACGACTGCGGGCTGACCGACGAGGTGCGGACCAGGGTGGGGAACAGCGGCCTCCCGCGTGAGCGGCAGAGCCTGTGGCAGGGCTGGGCGGGCGAGGCCTTCGCGGACGTCTGCGCCTGCCTCTCGTGCGGGCCCGCCTACCTCGACACCCTGTCCGACGCCCTGGCGGAACTGCCGCCGCTCGCGTTCGGGGGGTACCCGCCGAGGGAACTGCGGCTGCGGATCTGCCGAAGCGTGGTCGAGCCGACGGAGCCGGACGCCTCCGACGAGGCGGTGACGGTCGTCCGGTCACTGACCGCGGACGGCTACGCCGAACTCGGCGGCCGGACGCTGCCATCCGTGCTGACCTGCGTCGAGGCCCGGGATCCGGGTCCGGCGGCCGGCCGGCTCCTGGCCGGCATGCCGTCCGGGACCGGTGACGCCCGGGCGTCCGTGGCATCGGCCGCCGCCGCCTTCGCCCGGGATCCCGCCGGCTACGACGACATCGGCGTGGGGCGGCGGGTGGTCCGGGAGGTCCTGGAGCGCCGCCCCAAGGGCCCCCGCGCCGCCGCACCCGCCCCCGAGGCCGCCGACCGGCAGGCCGCCGCGGCCGGGCACCTCCTCGCGGGCCTGCTCGCACGGCCTCACCCGTCGCAGGAGCGCTGAGCTCCGGCCGCGGTGGCGCCCCGGCGGCTCGGTGTTCCTGGCCGGATGACGTGGGTGATTTCGCGCACAGTCCCGGCGCCACCGTGTGGGCACGGGGGCAACGCCGCTGCCGGACCGGCGGTGCGTCGGCAGCGCGCCGGGGCAGAATCCGCCGTCCCCCGGGGGACGGATCGGTTGCCCCCCGGGGACTCTCCGGTTGCCCCGGGAGGGCAGGATTCCCGAGCCGGCGCGGTCCGGACCCGTTGTCGGGCGGTGCGCGGACCAGCTGCCTTGCCGCAGGGTATTGACATGGTCACGGGATGTAGGAGGAGATACGGGAGGGGGAATTCGGAGAAGGCGGGTCGGACCGGGACTCGTCGACATCGTTGGGACAATCGGGGCGACCTTCCCTCCCCGGTTGCCCGGGGAGGGAAGGTCGCCCTGTACGCCGAGTCAGTTCCCCTGCCTGATATCGCTCAACGTGCCACTGATGTTGAGGAGTTCGTGGCACGTCGCCGCCTGCTTGCCCGAGGCCGGGGTGCCCGGTGTCTCGCAGGTCACACTCGCCGTCACCGCCTGGTCCTCGGCGACCTGGATGGGCGTCACCCAGTGGTAGTCCTGGTTGCGGAAGGTCTCCAGGGCGATCGTGGTGATCGTCTGGCTCCCCGCGGTGATGGTCAGTAGCCCTTGGTCGCCCTGGAAGTTGGCTGCGACGACGTCCGTGATGTCGAAGACCTTGCCGTGCGGCACCTGGTAACTGCCCACGGCGGCAGCGCCGTTCGCGGTCTGCACGTCGATCGTGGCGGAGCTCTGCTGTCCCGTCCCCGGCACCGCCAGACCGCCCGGACCGCCGTTGCGGCCGTTGGTGCCGAGGCTCGGCTGCCCGGCGCCCGGCTTCGTCTGGCCGCCGGGGTTGGCACCGCCGGGGTTCGCGCTGCCGGGGTTCGCGCTGCCGGCAGCCGTCGGCGCACCGGCGTCGGGGGCGGCGACCGTCGGAGCCGGGGCGGCGCTGTGCTGGGCGACGGCCTTCTCGGCGGCCTGCTTCGCGGAGCTGCGCACCGCCGGACGGACCAGCATGAACCAGGCCAGCAGCAGCGCGAGCAGCGCCGCCAGGAGGGCGAGCAGCCACTTGGGGAGGATCGGCAGTTGAATGAACTCACCGTCGAGCGAGAGCGGTCGGGCGGCCGGCGGAGCGGTTTCGGCGCTCGTACCTCCGCCGTCCGGGCCGCCGCCGCGCGTGCCGTCCGTGCGCGCTTCCGGGCCCGGTTCCGGGCCGACCGCGGCCTCGAACGGCCAGGTGGCCGGTTTGCCGAACCAGATCAGCTTGCGGGTGCGCGCCTGCAGCCGCAGCTCGCCGGACTCGCCGGGCGCGAGGCGCAGCCGCTCCGGGGTGGCCCGGAACCGCAGGTCCTCACCGGCCTGTCCGGGGGTGAGGGTGACCGTGGCGGGGGCGTTCCCGAGGTTGCGCACGGAGGTGCGGTAGCGTCCGCGCAGCCAGCCGCGACGGCGACGCGGTGCGAGGGCGGCCTGCAGCTCGTGGAACGGGGTCACGGTGACCGTGGCCTCCGGAACCGTCACCAGCTCCGGGCGCTCGGTCGGCAACACCCGGACGCCGAGCGGGAACTCGCCGGCCCGGGCGGCAGAGGAGTGCGGCGGGGCGAGGCGCACCGTCACCGTCTCCGAGGTCCCCGGGAAGAGCGAGATCCGGGCCGGCTCGACCGTCGTCCACGCGGCACATTCCCCGACCACCTCCAGCGTGTACGCCTCAACGATGTCGAGATCGTTGCGTACCGTCAGGGTCGTGGTGGCCACGCCACCGGGCGCCACCGTCAGCGCGGACAGGCCGAGTTCGGCGGATGTGGTCATGGCGTGACGGTAGGTCCGCCGGACGGCCCGAGGAGAGGGCCGTACGGGCAAGCCGTGGGCACACCCCTTGCCCGCGCGGACGGACCGCCCCTGCCCGGGGCCGTCGCGGCACACACCCGGCGGTCCCGGGCGGCCGCACCACCGGCCGGACCCGGAGAACGTGGCCGACCGTAACGACCGTAGATCTACTGAGGAATGGAGTGTTCGATGACGTCGACCGATACATCCCGCACATGCCGTGAGGAAGCCCTCGCGACCCGGCGGACAGTGCCGCGACAGCCGACCGCGCGGTCCGGTGGCGCCCGGCCGTCCGGGCCGGACCTCTCGGCCCAAGTGCGCGGCAAGCCCGGCCAGGTGCGGGTGGCGGTGTACGCGGAGGACCTGATCCTGCAGACTGGCGTGGTCCAGCAGCTGCGCCAGCGGCCCGAAGTGGAGCTGCTGAGCGAGAGCGAGGCAGCAGAGGCGGAGGTCTCGCTCCTGGTGGTGGACGCCCTGACCGAGACGGTGGCCGAGCACCTGCGTCGGCTGCGGCTCGCCACCTCGGGCCGGATAGGCCTGGTGGTGGGGCAGTTCGAGGCCGGCGGGCTGCAGACCATCGTGGAGTACGGGGTCGCCGCCGTACTGCGACGCTCGGAGGCGAACCAGGACCGGCTGGTGCACCTGATCACGGCGCTGGCCAACGGCGAGGGCGTGATGCCTGGGGACTTGCTGGGTGAGCTGCTCGACCGGATCGGGATGCTCCAGCGCACCATGCTCGACGGCCGGGGCCTGACCCTGTCGACGTTGACGGCCCGCGAGGCGGAGATGCTGAAGCTGGTGGCGGAGGGCTTCGACACGAGCGAGATAGCCGCCAAGACGTCGTACTCGGAACGCACCGTCAAGAACGTGTTACACGAGATCACCACGCGGCTGGGACTGCGCAACCGGGCGCACGCGGTGGGCTACGCCATGCGGCGCGGCCTGATCTGAGGAGCCGGCCGCCGTGCCGACCCGGTCGGGCTGCCCTTTGGGGACACCGGTCGTTACCCCCGGCTCGGGCACCAGGGCTCTGTTCCCGGGTGCCCGGGCCGGGGAGACTGCCGGGGATACCGCCCCTGCCACCCTGTGAGGTCGAGCGTGTTCGGCGCCACCGGCACTCCCCGCTCCATCCGGCGGCCGGCCCGGGCCGCCGTCGCGGTGCTGCTCGCGCTCGCGACCGCCCTGGTGACCCTGGGCACCGTCGCCGCCCCCGGCGGGCAGGGCGCCCCGGCCGCCGCTGCCGCAGCCGACCCCGCCGCCGGGCGGATCGTCTTCGCCGGCACCAACCACCGTGGTCTCGGCCGGGTGACCGGCACGGCCGCCGGCGCCCCGCTGTTCGGGCCCGGCCCGGTCCACTTCGACCAGGACCCCTCCTCCCGCGGCGACGAGCTGGTCTTCACCAGCCTGCGGGACAGCACACTCCCGCAGGTCTACCTGCGCGACGCGGCCGGCGCCGTGCGCAAGCTCACCACCGGCATGGACACCGCCCGCCCCGCGCTGGCCCCGGACGGCAAGGGCGTCGTCTTCGAAGCCCTCGAGAGCAGGCCGGACGGCTCGTCCCAGCACGTCCTGTGGGCGGTCAACCGGGACGGCTCCGGGCTGCGCCGGATCACGGACGGCTCGGCCGACGAGACCCATCCGACGGTCTCGCCCGACGGCAAGTGGATCGCCTACGCCTGCACCGGCGATCCGGCGCACCGTCAGATCTACCGGCGGCCGTTCGAAGGCGGCGCGCCGGTCAAGATCACCGACGTGACCAACGGGGACGCCGTCGACCCGACCTGGAACCCGGTGAACGACGACGCGCACCGCAACCAGATCGTCTACACCTGGGACCAGGGCGACCAGGGCCGCACCCTGATGCTCACCTCGCCCACCGGCGGCGACAAGGCGTTCTTCCTCCGCACCGGCTCCACCTGGCGGACCGGCTCCGCCTCCTGGCTGGCCGACGGCAGCGGGGTCCTCTTCCTCAGCTCCGACCTGCTCACCCCCGGCTCCCCGGCGCAGCAGCCCGAACCGCCCAGGCCGCCGGTCGTCAACCTGTACCGCGCGCCCACCTGCTCCTGCGACGACCCGAAACTGCTCTACAGCACCGACCGGTTGATCGCGACGCCGACCTGGCTCGGCACCCAGGACAAGGGCGGGCCGGTGGTGGAACAGACCAGCGCCACCGCCGCCAACGTCGCCGACCTGCAGGACGTCCGCCCCGACGGGGTCGACCCGCGCGACCTCGGCGTCAGCGTGCTCACGGAGGATCCGGCCGCCGACACCAACACCAGCACCGACCCGGCCGCCGACCCGCTCTTCCACCCCCGCCCCGGCTACGACCCCTGGTACGAGCGCCAGTCCTACACGCCCGACGGCCGGCAGATCGTGGTGACCCGCTACGAGGACTCGGCGGCCGGGCGGATCCAGCGGATCTGGCTGACCGACGCCGACGGCGCCAACCCGCACCCGATGAACCTGGCCGGACGCGGCCCGCTCGACCGGGACACCGACCCGTCCGTCTCACCGGACGGCAGGCTGATCGTGTTCAGCCGCAGCGCCCCGGCCGGCGGCCAGGAGCCGGCCCGCCCCGGGCGGGTCCTGATCGCCGAGGTGGCGACGGGCAGGATCGTCGGCACCGTCCAGCCGCCTGCCGGTCGGCAGGGCGGCTCCGACGGCCAGCCCTTCTGGTCCCCCGACGGCAAGCTGATCGCCTTCTCCCGGACCGCGGTGGTCGACGGCAACGCCGGCAACGTGCACATCTGGACGGTGCCCGCCGACGACCTCACCCGGCAGACCGACCTGAGCCGGACGGCCTGCCCGGGCAGCTGCAACGTCATCGACGACAGCCCCGCGTTCGCACCCGACGGCCGCCGGATCGCCTTCAACCGCAAGGCCGGTGACGGCGGGAACAACCAGCAGGACGGCGTGGTGGTGACCACACCGACCGGCGACGACTGCACCGTGGTCCTGCCCACCGGCCTCGGCAAGGACGCCTGCACCCGGCCGCTGCCCGATCGCTCCACCACCGGCCCCTTCCAGCCCCGCGACGTCGCCTGGACGGCGAACGGCGCGCAGCTGGTGCTCACCTCCCGCCGGGCCGCGCCGCCGAGCGCACCGGAGGGGCTCGAGATCTACGACTTCGCGACCGCCAGGCTCACCCCGCTCGACCGGCGGTTGCCGGGGCGCCAGAAGGAGCCGGCCGTCCAGCAGTCCGTCGACCTGGCGCTGAGCGCACCCGCGCGAACCCCCGCGGTGCCCGTCGACGGCGGCACCGACGTGACGATCACCGTCACGAACAAGGGCCCCGCGCCCTCGCCCGGCACCGTCCTCACGGCCTCGGTGCCGACCGGCGCCCGGCTCGGCGCACTGACCAGCCCGGTCGGGCAGTGCGACGCCGCCGCCCTGCGCTGCGACCTCGGCACCCTGGCACCGGGCACGGTGGTCAAGGTCACCGCCCGCCTGATCGGCACCCGCAGCGGCACCCGGGAGTTCGGCTGGAGCGTCACCGGGACGGTCGTCGACCCGAACCCCGGGGACGACTCCGCGCTGACCTCCCTCCCGGTGCTCGACCCGCCGACGCCCACCCCGACCCCGACCCCGACCCCGACGCCGACCCCGACGCCGACCCCGTCACCGACCGCCACGCCGACCCCGTCACCGTCCGCTTCGCCTACGCCCCTGCCGTCACCCACCGCCACCCCGGCCCCCGCACCGCCGCCCCCGCCACCGGCCCCGGCACCACCGCCGCAGGCCGGACCGGGAGTGTCGGTCGACGCCCAGCCGAACCCCGGCTACGTCGGCGGCCACGTGACCGTCAGCTACACCGTGCGCAACACCGGCCAGGCCCTCGCGACCGGGCTGCGCCTGACGCTCGGCCTGCCCGCAGGGGTGCCCACCGAGCCGCTGCCCCCGGGCTGCCGCGCCGGGAGCTGCGCACTGGCCGACCTGACCCCGGGCGGCAGCCAGGTGGTCCGGGTGGTGCTGTCCCCCGAGGCGGCGCTGGAGACCACCGTCACCGCCGAGCTGACCACCACCGGCACCGACGCCACCCCGGGACCGCACCGGGCGAGCACCCCGCTGCGCATCCTGCAGCCCCGCATCGTCGCGGTGCCGCCGATCGGCAAGCCCGGCTTCGTCACCTCCGTCCGCGGCGTGGACTTCCCGCCCGGCGCGCCGGTCCGCTTCACCTGGCAGCCCGGCATCACCGCCGCCGCCGCGCCCACCTACCCGCGGGCCGACGGGACCTTCGCCGGCCAGCTGCTCATCCTCCCCAAGGACGAGACCGGACCGCGGACCATCACCGCCGACGGCCCCGGATTCTCCCCGGTCACCACCCCCTTCCTGGTGGTGGAGGGCAACATCGGCCCGCCCGGGGAGGTGGAGCGGCGGTGATCCACGAGGTCGACGAGGCGCTGCGGCTGCTGCTCGCCGAGGCCGGGCTGCCGGAACGCGGGGTCGAGGTGGTCTTCGACGCGCCCAACCGGGACTTCGCCGCCCGGCGCACCGCGCCGACGGTCAGCGTCTTCCTCTACGGCATCCGCGAGGACACGGACCGCCGGCAGTCCGGCGCCCTCGCGGAGTACGACGAGGACGGCGTGCTGGTCGCCCACCACGCCGCACCCCGCTGGTTCGAGCTGGCCTACCTGGTCACCGTCTGGACCAACCGCCCGCAGGACGAACACCGGCTGCTGGCCGAGGTGTTGCAGTGCCTGACCGCCGTGGACGCACTGCCCGCCCGGCTGCTCACCGGGACGCTCGAACAGCTCGGACTGACCGTCGGGCTCGACATCACGGGGCGCGACACCGGCCTGCCGGCGGTGTCCGACGTCTGGTCCGCGCTCGGCGGGGAGCTGCGGCCCTCGATCGACCTCAGGGCGCTCGCCCCGCTGCCCGGCGGGCGCAGCCCGGTCGGACCGCCGGTCACCGAGGGCCTGGTCGTGCACGTCGAGGACACCACCCGGGAGGGCGCCGGGCACGCCGAAGGACCGGGCCGCCGACTGCGCTACCACGGCGGCGCGGACCCCGGACCGGACGGCTTCGCCGCGCCCCGGGACCGCGCGCTGCCGCCGGGCCGCCGACCCCGGGGCAGGGCGCGATGAGCCTCGACCTCGGAGCGGTCGCACCGGTCGCACCGTGCTCCTCCGCGGGAGCCCCCGGCCCCGACCACCTCTGGGAGCGGCTGCACCGGGTCGAGCAGCGGGTCCGGGCGGCGGTGCGCGAGCGCCGGGCCGACGACCCGGACCCGGACGACCCGTACCGCGGCCAGTACCTCAGCCCGGAGGCGGTCGAGCGGATCCTTGCCGCCTCCGCGTCCGCCGGCCGTGACGACGCGCCCCTCGGCGACGGCCCCATGCCGCCGCCCGGCTCGCGGCTCGCCCGGCTCGGCGACGCCTTCGGGCTGCTCCCGGTGGACGTCGAACTGCTGCTGGTGGCCCTCGCCCCCGACCTCGACACTCGCTTCGAGCAGCTCTACGGCTACCTCAACGACGACCTGACCCGGCGCCGGGCGACCGTCGGCCTGGCCCTGGAACTGTGCGGACTGTCCGGGGCCGGCGCCGGCCGCTTCCGGTTCTCCGTACGGTCCCCGCTGATCGCCGGCGGCCTCCTGGAGCTCGCCGAGCCGGAGCGCCCGCTGCTCTCCCGCACCCTGCGCGTTCCGGACCGGGTGACGGCCCATCTGCTCGGCGACGACGAGCCGGACGGCGCCCTCGCCGGGCTGGCCCGCCGCGCCGCCCCCGGGGCCCGACCGGCCGGCGCCGGAGCGGCCGCGGAGTTCGCGGAGCGGGTGCGCGCGGCCGCGGCGGACGGCGGACTGGTGCACCTGCTGGACCGGGACGGGCACGCCGGCCCGCCCGCGGCGGCCGCCCTCGCGGCCGACGGCCGCCCGCCCCTGGTCGTGGACGCCGCCGCGCTCGCCGCCCGCCCGTCGCCCGGCCTGGTCCGGGTGCTCGCCCGCGAGGCCCGGCTGGCCGGCGGCGGCGTCGTGCTCGGACCGCTGGACCGCCTCGAACCCGAACGGCCCGAGCGGGCAGCCCTGTTGCGCGAGCTCTGCGCGGAACTCGCCGGTGACCGGGCAGCGAGCGGGCGCGCATCCCTTCCGCTGGTCGTGCACGGCCCGCAGGTGTGGGACCCGGCCTGGGCGCGGGAGAGCCCGGTGGTCGTCACCGTCCCCCCGCTGGACCCGCACAGCCGGGCCGAGCGGTGGGCCCGCGCGTTGGCCGGCGGGACGTACGACGGTGAACCGGCGCCGCTGAGCGAGGAGTTGACCGAGGCGGTGGCCGCCTACCGGGTCGACCAGGAGCAGCTGGAGCGGGCCGCCGCGGTGGCGGCCAGGACGGCGGCCGCCGAGCGCCGCCCGGTGCGCGCCGAGGACCTGCGGACCGCGGTGCGGGCGCAGAACGCCGCGGGCCTGGCCCGGCTCGCCCGTCGGATCGAGCCCGCGGTCGGCTGGGCCGACCTGGTGCTGCCCGAACCCACCGCCGGCCGGCTGCGCGAACTCGTGCTGCGGGCCCGGCACCGCGACCAGGTGCTCGGGCAGTGGCGGATGCGACCGGGCGGCGGCCGCGGGAACGGCGTGATCGCCCTGTTCGCGGGCGAGTCGGGCACCGGCAAGACGATGTCGGCCGAGGTGGTCGCCGCCGAACTCGGCATGGAGCTGTACGTGGTGGACCTCTCCACCGTGGTGGACAAGTACATCGGCGAGACCGAGAAGAACCTGGAACGCATCTTCACCGAGGCCGCGCAGGTCAACGGCGTCCTGCTGTTCGACGAGGCGGACGCCCTGTTCGGGAAGCGCTCGCAGGTCAACGACGCCCGTGACCGCCACGCCAACGTGGAGACGGCCTACCTGCTCCAGCGCATGGAGTCCTTCGGGGGGATCGCGGTGCTGACGTCCAACCTGCGCGCCAACCTGGACGAGGCCTTCACCCGGCGGCTGGACGTCATCGCGGAGTTCCCGCTGCCGGACGAGGCGCAGCGCCGCGTGCTGTGGGACCGCTGCCTCGGGCCGCGGCTGCCCCGCGGCGACGACCTCGACCTGGACTTCTGCGCCCGGCACTTCGAGCTCACCGGAGGCTCCATCCGGGCCTGCGCGGTCTCCGCGGCCTACCTGGCCGCCGGAGCGGGCACCGCGCTGGGCATGGCGCAGCTGGTCGCCGCGGTGGTCGGCGAGTACCGCAAGCTCGGCCGGCTGGTGCTGGAGAGCGAGTTCGGGCCGTGGCTGGGGCGGGTCTGACGGCTCCCGCCCGACCCCGGCCTTCGCCCCCGACCGGCGGGTACCTGCGGAGTTGCCCGTCGGGGGCAGCCGTTCCTGCCCCCGGTCGGGGACCGGCGGACATGTCCCCGGCGGGCGCCCGGGCAGCAGACTCGGGGGCGACTGACCCGGCCATCCGAAGGAGCGCGAATGCCGTCGTACCTCACCCCGGGCGTGTACGTGGAGGAGGTCCAGTCCGGTGCCCGGCCGATCGAGGGGGTCGGCACGGCCGTCGCCGCTTTCGTCGGCTTCGCCGAGACCGGTCCCTTCCACGAGCCCACGCTGGTGACCAACTGGGACCAGTACGTCCAGCGGTTCGGCGGGTTCACCGAGGGCACCTACCTGGCGCACTCGGTGTACGGCTTCTTCGCCAACGGCGGCGGCTCCGCCTACGTGGTGCGGGTCGGCGACCCGGCCCGGCAGGCCCCGGCCGGCGCCCCCGCTTCCGTCGCCGCTGCGCCCGCGCCCGTCGCGGTCGCGGGCTTCCTCTTCTCGGCGCTGCCCGGCGCGGGCGGCGAGGTGTCCGTGGAGATCGCGGACGTGGAGGGGGAGAACGTCCCGGAGGACCGCTTCCGTCTGCTGGTCCGCCGGGGCGCCGAGGTCGTGGAGACCTACGACGTGTCGACCCGCAAGAGCACCAAGGGCTACGTCGTCACCCAGCTGCGGGAGTCGAAGCTGGTCGCGGTCGCCGAGCAGCCCGGCACCGCGCCGAGCCGCCCCGAGCGCCGGACCCACGCCCTGCCCGCCGCGCCCGCCCCGGCCACCGGGCCGGTCACGGCCCCGGCCGGCCGGCTCGACCCCGCCGAGTACGTCGGAGACGCCGCGGCCCGGACCGGCTTCTCCGGCCTGGAGGCGATCGACGAGATCACCATGGTCGCGGTGCCCGACCTGATGAGCGCCTACCAGCGCGGCGACCTGGACGAGGAGGGCCTGCGGACCGTCCAGCTCGCGGTGATGTCGCACTGCGAGCAGATGGGCGACCGGATCGCCGTCCTGGACCCGCCGCCCGGTCTCAACGCCCAGCGGATGCGCACCTGGCGCCAGGACGAGGCGGGCTTCGACTCCCGCTACGCCGCCCTCTACTACCCGTGGATCAAGGTGTTCGACCCGGCGAGCGGCCGCAACGTGCTGGTCCCGCCGAGCGGGCACGTCGCCGGGGTGTGGGCGCGCAGCGACGCCGAGCGCGGAGTCCACAAGGCGCCGGCGAACGAGGTCATCCGCGGCGCGGTGGACCTGGAGATCCGCCTCAGCAAGGGCGAGCAGGACCTGCTGAACCCGATCGGCGTGAACTGCGTCCGGGCCTTCCCCGGGCGCGGCATCCGGATCTGGGGAGCGCGCACCCTGTCCTCCGACCCCGCCTGGCGCTACCTCAACGTGCGCCGACTGTTCAACTACCTGGAGGAGTCCATCCTCCTGGGGACCCAGTGGGTCGTCTTCGAGCCCAACGACGACCGGCTGTGGTCCAGCATCCGCCGGAACATCACCGCGTTCCTCACCGAGGAGTGGCGGCGCGGGGCGCTGTTCGGCCAGACCGCGGCCGAGGCCTTCTACGTCAAGTGCGACCGCGACAACAACCCGCCGGAGTCCATCGACCTCGGACAGGTGATCTGCGAGATCGGCGTCGCCCCGGTGAAGCCGGCGGAGTTCGTGGTGTTCCGGCTGTCCCAGTTCTCCGACAGCACGAGCCTCGTAGACGAGTGACCGGCGCGGTCGGCACCCGGCCCCGGACCCAATCTCTGGAAGGTGACAACCAGCCATGGCTGAAGGCGATCCGCTCTCCACACATATCTTCGGCGTCCAACTCGGCGGCTACAACGTCGAGTCCGTCAAGGAGATCAGCAATCTGACGGTCGATCAGGAAGTGGTCGAGTACAAGCAGGTGACCCAAGAGGGCAAACTGATCGTCCGCAAGCAGCCCGGCGCCCGGCTGCCCGGCGAGGTGACGATCACCCGCGGCCTCGACAAGAGCGGCGCGTTCACGACCTGGATCAAGGAGACCCTCAACAACGGGGCGATCAACACCGCACGGCAGAACCTCACCATCGAGGTCAAGGACACCACCGGTGCCACCCTGCGGCGCATCCAGCTGACCAACGCCTGGGCGAGCCGCTGGGAGGGCCCCACGCTCACCGCGGGCGAGTCCAGCGCCGCGACGGAGACCGTGACCATCGTGTTCGAGGAGATCAGCGTAGAGTGAGGCGACGGATCGGCCTCGAGGAACTCCTCGAACGGGCCCCGGCCGCGCAGAACACCGCGCCGCCGCAACAGCAGCAGGCGGGGCCGGCGGGGCCGGCGGGATCCTTCGGATCGGCGGGGTCGGCGGGCCCCCGGGGGTCGGTGCCGCACACCGAGTTCGAGTTCGAGCTGCCGCTCGGCTACGTCGACGACGAGGGCACCGTCCACCGGCACGGCAGCATGCGCCTGGCCACCGCCCGCGACGAGCTGATGCCGCAGATCGACCTGCGGGTCAAGGAGAACCCGGCCTACCTGAGCGTGGTGCTGCTCAGCCACGTCATCACCAGGCTGGGCGACATCACCGACGTGCACGCCGGGATCGTGGAGCGGATGTACGCCACCGACGTCGCGTTCCTCCAGGACCTCTACCAGCGGATCAACAGCGAAGGCCACACGCGCGCCGCGGTGACCTGCCCGCACTGCGACGGCGCCTTCGAGGTCGACCTCGCCGGTGGGCGCCTGGGGGAATCGTGACGTACGCGCCTGCTCGGCTGTACGAGGAGATCGCGTACATCGCCTACCACTTCCACTGGCAGCGGGAGGACATCCTCGACCTGACCCACCGCGAACGCGGGCAGTGGGTGCGTGAGATCGCCCGGCTCAACACCCGCACCAGCGAAGGCGGGTGAGCCGGGTGGGGCTTCGGGACTGGCTCGGCCGCCGGCGGGCGGACGAGGCGTCGGGCGCGGTGGCGGGCGGCGAGGCGTCGGGCGCGGGCGCATCCGGTGGGAGTGCACCCGGTGGGAGTGCATCCGGTGGGGGCGCATCGGGCGGGGGCGCGGAGCCCGGGGGTACCGGCGCGGGCCGTGCTGTCGGTGTTGCCCGGCGGCGTCCGGTCGCGGGGGACGGGGGGTGGCGCGCGGTGCCACCGCTGGCCCCGACCCTGGCCGGTCCCGCCCACGGGGTCAGTGACGGACTGAGGTTCCGGTCCCGGCTCGCCTCGTGGCAGGACCCGTCGCTGAGCGGCCCGCTCGGCCATGCCGTCCTGCCGACCGCCCCCGCGGGGATCCTGCGGGCGATGGCCTCGCCGGTCGCCCCGCCCGCCGTCATCGCGGGCGGGGAGGAGCTCGTCCTGCCGACCGTGGCGGGCGGCTCGGAGGTGGGTGAGCCGGAACCGGAGGAGTCGGTGCAGCCGCGGCCGGTCCAGCGCTTCGGCAGGCTGCGGCGGCTTCCCGTACGGTCGGCGCACCCGCGTGCCGCGCGTACGGGTACGGCTACGGGTGCGGTCGAGCAGCGGCCGTCCGGCGCGGACGGTGGCGAGGGCGAGGCCCGGAAGCCCGGGGCGGATGTCGCGCCCGCGGTGTGGAGCGACTCGACGGACCGGGCGCATCCGGTGCGGCCGCGCCCCGTCGGCGAACCGCTGACCGTGGCGCGACGCCCCCGGGCGCTGCCCGCACGTCCGGTGACGGCCGTGGCGGCGACGGGCGTTCGGGGGGCGGCCGGTGCGGCGACGGGCGTTCCGGGGGCGGCCGTTTCCGGCGCGGCCGTCGCGGTGACGGGCGGGACGCCCGATGTCGCCGACGAGCCTCCGAGCCACGGCGCGCGCTCGCCCCGGAGCGCACCGTCGGGCGCTGCCACCGCCGCGCCCGCGCGGAACGGGCCGGCCGAAGGGGCGGTCCAGCGCGCGCCCGCCCGTCCGGTCCTCGGAGCACCCCTGACGTCCCTGCCCGCGAGCGCTGGGCCGGTGGCCTCCGTCGGCCGCAAGGCCCCTGACGCCACCTCGGGTGCGGCAGCCATGCCCGTCGTCCCCGCCGCTGCGGGGTCCGGTGACACCGAGGTGGGCGAAACCGGCGACACCCGGCAGCCCGCCGGCGGGGCCGGCCACCCGACCAAGGCTCGGCGCGCCCGTACGGTCACCGAGCGGGGGCGCGCCGACGGTGTGCCCGTCCAGCGCGAGTCGTCCGGGACCGCCACCCCCTCGTACTCGCACCCACCGTCGACAGCGGCCCCGGAGCGGGAGGCGCAGGTCGGCTCCGACCCGGCCCCCGCCCGCACCCGCACCGGCCTGGGCGCGCCCCTCGACGCGCTGCCTCCGACAGCGGCCGTACCGGGGAACACCGCCCCGCTGCTCGGCGGGCGGGCACCGGTCCGACGGATCACCAGCCCGGCAACGGGTGTGCCCGCCGCTGCCGCCGGCGACGGGCCACTGGTGCAGCGTGCCGTCCGGCATCCGGGTGAGGTCCCGGCGGATCCAACCCCGGTGGCAAGAAGGCGAAGTGACGGTCAGTCGGTGGGTCCTGGCAGTCCTGCCGAGGGTGCCCCCGGTGCGCCTGCCGCACGGCGTCCGGAGGAGCCCCCGGCGGAGTCGACGCCCCGACCGCAGAGTGCCCCCGGCGGACACGCGGCAGGTCGAAGCGGTCCCGTCGCTGCCACGTCTCCGGGTGGAGAGGGACCGCGTGTGCAGCGTGCGGCCCGCCCCGGTGGCGACGACGCACGACAGGCCGAGCGGACCGGCCCGGCCGGCGGCGGTCAGGCCGCGCCCGCGAGCCCGGAGCACCGCTCGGACGTCGCGCCGCTGCCGGCCGTCCCCGCGACCCGGACCAGCTCTGCCGTGGCTCGGGGCGAGTCCGGTGGTGCACCCGGTGGCGGCCCGGCGGTTCCCGTGCGGCCGGTCGCCGGAGGCTGGGGCGTGCAGCGTGCCGTGGCACGCACCGGCGCGAGGCGCGGGCTGATCGGCGAGCGCCCGATGAGCGTCGCCCTCGCCGCGCCCACGGCGCCGTCCGCTCCCGGGACCACTGCTCGCACAGGCGCACCGGCGCCTCCCGCCCCACCCGTGGTGCCGGCCGTCTGGCCCAGGGCGCTCGCGGCGCGTACGGACGGCGAACCGGACCCGGTCCCCGCGCCGACAACCGTTCTGCAGCGTTCACGCTCCCGTGCCCTGCCTGCGCCGGGCACGGGGGAGGTCCGTACGGAGACCGGGCAGACGGCGTCGCAGGGGAGTCCGGTGCGGTCCCGCGCTTCGGGTGCCGTAGCGGTGCCCGGCCGGCCGGCCGCCTCGGGTGCGGGAGACGGCCACGCGGCCACCGGGCGGTCGGCTTCGCCAGGGAGTCCGGTGCGGTCCCGTGCTCAGGGTGCCGCAGCGGTGCCCGGAGAGCCGTCCGCTCCGGGTGCGGTGCGCGGGCTCGCGGCTGTGCTGCAGCGTGTGCGGACGCGGCGATCGGCGGCGCGGAGGGACGGGCGGGCGCCGGCCGATGGCCTGTCAGTGGAGGGCAGTCCGGTGGTTACGGGTTCGGGCGCGGCGCGCGGGGTTGCCGCCGTGCCGCGACGCGGCCGTACCCGGCACGCCCCGGCTGCGGGGGACAGCCCTGCCGGCGCCGGACAGCCAGTGGTGCCGGGAAGCCCGCCGTCGACCCTCGGTGCGGTGGTGCCGAGCGACCCAGCTGGCCCCGGGGACGCGCCGAGCGCTCCGCCCGGCCGTTCTCGTGCGGCGGTGCCGATCGTGAGCGGACCGGTGTCACCGATGGCAGCGGTGGCAGCGGGGGCAGCGGGCGCAGCGGGCGCACCGGGGCCGCCGCAGGGCGATGTCCCGACAGCGGGCCGTCCGGCCGTGCAGCGGGCCGTCGCACCGACCTCCGCAGCGCGCCCGAGGCCCGCCCACCCCGGTGCGCGGTCCGCCGCCACGATGGCTGCCCCGCGCTTGCCGGTGGTCCGACCGACCCCGCTGACGACCTCGTCGCTCCAGCGGCTTCCGGCCGCGCCCCGGCTTCCGCTGCCGTCCCCGTCGCCTCCGGACGTGGGAGGGGCACCGCTCTCGCGGCGCTCCGCACCACCCGCACCCGTCGTGTCACGCGCCATGAGCATCCCGTCCGCGCTGCCCGCGCCGACCTCGCTCACACCGGCCTCGCCCGTGCCGACCTCACCGGCACCGCCGCCGCCCGGTACCGCGAAGGTGCTGCAGCGGGTGGCCGAGCAGGCGGGCCTCGTGGGGGTGCCGTTGACCGCCGTCCCGGCCCGCACGCCGACCACGACCACGACCACGACCACGACCACGACCACCGTGCAAGCGGCCCCGTCGACCACGTCGCCCTCCCCGCCCCATCCCGGCGGATCGTCGGCGGAGACCGGCAGCCACGGGCACGCCGACCTCGACGACCTGGCCCGGCGCCTGGTCGAGCCGGTCGGCCGGCTGCTGCGCGCCGAGCTGCGCCGGGGGAGGGAGCGCAGCGGGAGGCCGTACGACGGACGCCGCTGAGCACGGACCCGACAGAACCCGGCACCCGGAAGCCGAGCCCCAGGCCCCGGAACCCAGAACCCAGGAAGCGGACCCGATGACCGACAACATCTTCGCGACGAGCGTGTTCTTCAGCCTGACCATCGGTGGCAACGACCTGGGCGAGTTCACCACCTGCTCGGGGCTCGGTGCCCAGGTCGAGATCGAGCAGTACGCGGAGGGCGGCAACAACGGATTCGCCTGGCAGCTGCCCGGTCGGATCACCTGGTCGAACATCACGCTGACCCGCGCGGTCACCGCGGACACCGCCAAGATCGCGCGCTGGCTGGGCGAGATCGTCCGCAAGGTCGAGCCGAAGGACGGCGAGATCGTGGCGCTGCGGCCCGACCTGAGCCGGATCGTCGGCTGGCAGGTGCTCGGGATCGTCCCGGTGCGGTGGGACGGGCCGTCCTTCGACCCCTCCAACTCCCAGGCCGCGATGGAGACCCTGGAGATCGCCCACGCGGGTCTGCGCCCGTCCTGACGCCTCCCCGGCCCTGTCCGCCCCCCCCCCGTCCACCCCCCGTAAGGAGCACCAGGATGTCCCCGGCGGTCCCCGCGAGCGTCACCCGGGCCCAACTGACCATCATGGAGCCGCCGTCCACCGTCGGCGCCCAGCCCGGCGGGGCGCTCGCGCAGCTCCAGCTCCAGTTCAACCCGGCGACCCTGGTGCTGCGCAAGAGCACCGAGTGGCGGCGCACGCCGTCCCGGATGGCGGGCGAGTCGGCGCTGCCCGAGTTCGTCGGCAGCGGCCCGCGCTCGCTCTCGCTGGACGTGTTCCTGGACGCGACCGCGACCCACGACAACTCGGTGGAGCGGGCGGTGGAGAAGCTGATGACGGCCTGTGTGCCCACCCCGACCAGCCTGGCGCGCAAGACGCCCGCGAGCCCGTGGATCCGGCTGGACTGGGGCACCCTGAAGACGACGTCGTTCAACGGGGTGCTGACCGGCCTCTCGGTCACCTACACGCTCTTCGACGTGAACGGCAGCCCGCTGCGGGCGGTCTGCTCGCTGACCATCGACGAGGCCAGCGTCGACCCGGCGGGCCAGAACCCGACCTCCGGCTCGCCGGAGGCCCGCAGCACCCACCGGGTGATCGCCGGAGACAGCCTGCCGCTGCTCGCCTGGCGCGCGTACGGGGACGCGACGGCCTGGCGCACCATCGCGGAGGCCAACGACATCGACGATCCGCTGGCCCTGGTGCCCGGCGCGGAGCTGATCGTGCCGGGGATCGACGAACTCACCCGGGGCGGGCGCTCATGACCACCCCGGAGGCCCGGGGCGGCCGACCCTTCGCCGCGGATCCGGTGGTCGAGGCGCCGGGCCCGCTGCCGCCGGTCTGGGCGGCCCAGCTGGTGTCCTGCGACATCGAGGAGAGCGTCGGCCTGCCCGACACCGCGGTGCTGAGCTTCCGGGACGCCGACCACACCTTCCTCGCCGCGACCGGGATCACCATCGGGACCAAGCTGAGGGTCTCCGTGGTCACGGTGCAGGGGCACACCCGGGTGCGGCTGTTCACCGGCGAGGTGACCGCGCTGGAGCTGGAGGTGGACACCACGGGCTCGTACACCGTGGTGCGGGCGTCGGCGGTGACCCACCGGCTGATGCGCGGGCGCCGGGTGAAGGCCTTCCGGAACATGACGACCGCCGACATCGTCCGCGAGGTCGCCGCCGGCGCGGGCCTGTCCTGCGGCCGGATCGACTCCTTCCCGGTGGTGCACCAGCAGCTCTCCCAGGCGAACGTGTCGGACTGGGAGTTCCTCCAGTTCCTGGCGCAGGAGAGCGGCGCGCAGGTGAGCACCGACGACGGTGGGCGGCTGGAGTTCGTCCGGCCCGAGCCCGCGTCCGGCGCACCGGCCCCCTCCACGCCCGCGCCGCAGAACCCGCTGGTGCTGGAGTACGGCCGCAACCTGCTGGAGCTGCGCGGCGTGCTGACCGGGGCCGCCGGCGCGGACACGGTCGAGGCGCGCGGCTGGAACGTCACCACCAAGAGCGCCCTGGTCGCCACCGAGCCGTCGGTGGCCTCCACGACCGTGCTGCCGGGGATGAGCCCCTCGGTGGCGGCCTCCGCCTTCCCCGGCCGGGCCCGGCTGACCGTCGCCGACACCCCGTACCGCACGCAGGCGGAGACGACCGCCGTGGCCCGGTCGCTGGCCGCCTCGGTGGCCGCGGGCTTCGGCGAGCTGGAGGCGGTCGCCGAGGGCAACCCGCGGCTGCGGGCGGGCACCGCGGTCGCCCTCGGGAACGTGGGCGCCGCCTTCTCCGGCCGCTACACCGTCACCGGGGCGCGCCACCTCCTCGAACCCTTCCGGGGCTACCGGACCACCGTGGTGGTCAGCACGTCGCCCGACCGCTCACTGGCCGGGCTGGTCACCGGCGGCAACGCGCCGCCGCGCGGGCCGCGGATGCCGGGCCTGGCCGTCGCCGTGGTCACCGACGTCCGGGAGCCGGGCGACGGCAAGCGCGGCTGGGTGAAGCTGAAGTTCCCCTGGTTGGACGACAGTTACGTCTCCGACTGGGTGCGCACCGTGCAGTGGGGCGGCCACGGCGGCGGCGGGGTGATCAGCCCCGAGGTCAACGACGAGGTGCTGGTCGGCTTCGAGCAGGGCGACCTGGACAGCCCCTACGTGCTGGGCGGGCTCTACAACGGTGTGGACCGGCCCTCGCCGCACGACGTGCCGCTGGTCGACGGGGCCTCCGGCAAGGTCAACCGCCGTTCCCTGGTGTCCCGTTCGGGCCACCGCCTGGAGCTGCTGGACGTACCGGGCGGCGCCTCCGGGGTCCGGCTGGCGAGCGCGGACAAGAAGCTGGAGGTCAAACTCGACCAGCAGCGCGGGGAGATCGTCCTGACCGTCCACGGTGCGGGTGGCGCGGCGGGGAGCACGGTGCGGCTGTCCTCCTCCGGCATCACCCTCGACGCGGGCACCGGGGAGGTCAACGTGCGCGGCGCCTCGGTGACCGTCCGGGGCACGACCGCGGTCACCGTGGACGGCGGAGCCGAGGCGGTGCTCAAGGGGGCTTTCGTGCGTATCAATTGACGAAGCGTCAGGCTTCACGAGGACTGGAAACGTGCCCACCGAACCGGGGGCACCATCGGAATGGAGACCGTACATGCCCCCCGCAGCCCGGACCGGCGACCTCACCGACCACGGCGGCGCCCTCACCACCCCGCCGCCGGGCGCCCTCAGGGTGGCGACCGTGCTGATCGGCGGCCGCCCCGCCGCGGTGGTCGGCAGCATCCACGCCTGCGTCCCGCACGTGGAGATGGGCCCCGCCAACCTCGTCGAGCCCTCCCTGGGCACGGCGACCAGGGGAGTGGTCCTCATCGGCGGCCTGCCCGCGGCCCGCATGGGGGACAAGACGACCTGCGGCGCCACCATCACGAGCGGCGCGTTCAACGTGCTCATCGGAGGGGTCGCATGAGCGGCAGCTTCATCGGTCGCGGCTGGGCCTTCCCGCTGCGGGTGAACGCCACCGGCGGCATCGGCATGGTGGACCGGGACCGGGAGCTCGCGGAGGCCATCCGGCTGATCCTCGGCACCGCCCCCGGCGAGCGGCCGATGCGCCCGGAGTTCGGCTGCGGCATCCACGAGTACGTCTTCGCCCCGGGCGACTTCACCACCGCCGGGCGGATCGCGCGCGAGGTGCGCATCGCACTGGAACGCTGGGAGCCGCGGATCGAGGTCGACGACGTGGTGATCGCCTTCGACAGCGTCGACGAGGGCACGCTCTACATCGACGTCCACTACACGGTGCGCGCCACCAACGACCGCCGCAACCTGGTCTTCCCCTTCTACACCATCCCGGAGTCCCCGGCCTCGGCGGACCGCGCCGCGGCCGACCGGGCCGGAGCGGACGGGGGCGCGAGCTGATGGCACTGCCCTCCCCGAACCTGGACGACCGTCGCTTCCAGCAACTCGTCGACGAGGCCAAGCGCTACGTCCAGCAGCGCGCGCCGGAGTGGACCGACCACAACGTCTCCGACCCCGGCGTCACCCTCATCGAGACCTTCGCCTACCTGGTCGACCAGCTGCTCTACCGGCTGAACCGGGTGCCGGAGAAGAACTACGCCGCCTTCCTCGACCTGCTGGGCATCCGGCTCTTCCCGCCCGCCGCGGCCCGGGCCGAGATCGACTTCTGGCTCTCCGCCCCGCAGCCCGAGACGGTCCTGCTACGGGCGGGCACCGAGGTCTCCACACTGCGCACCGAGACCGACGAGGCGGTGGTCTTCTCCACCGCCGAGGACCTCCCGATCGTCCCCAGCTCGCTGGACCGGCTGGTCACCGTCTCCGCCGCGGGGGAGCAGTCCGACGGCACGGCCCGGCTGGCGGACGGCGCCGACGTGCCCTGCTTCCAACCGCGCCCCGCGGTCGGGGACGCCATGCTCTTCGCCCTGCCCGCCGTCGTCCCGCGCTGCATCCTGGTCGTCCGGCTGGACAGCCGGGTGGAGGGCGTCGGCGTCGACCCGCGCCAGCCGCCGCTGGCCTGGGAGGTGTGGGACGGCGCGCGCTGGATCGGCTGCGAGACCGGCGGCGACACCACCGGCGGGCTCAACCGACCCGGCGAGGTGGTGGTGTTCGTGCCCGCCGGACACACCGCGTCGGTGGTCGCCGGCCGCCGGGCCGGCTGGCTGCGCTGCCGGGTCACCGAGCCGCGTCCGGGCCAGCCGTTCTACTCCGAGTCCCCGACGATCCGCCGGGCCGAGGTGTTCACCGTCGGCGGCACCACGACCGTCGTCCACGCCCAGACCGTCACCGACGCGCCGCTCGGCTCCTCGGAGGGGGTCGCGGGCCAGCGCTTCCGGCTCGCCCGCCCGCCGGTCCTGCTCGACGGCGGGCCGCCGGCGGTCGAGGTCGCGGCCGGCGACGGGTGGGAACGGTGGACGGTCGTCGAGCACTTCGGCGACTCCTCGCCGACCGACCGGCACGTGGTGCTCGACGCCACCACCGGCGAGTTCCTCTTCCCGCCCGCGGTACGGGAACCCGACGGCAGCCTGCGCGCCTTCGGCGCGGTGCCGCCCAAGGGCGCCCGGCTGCGCGTCCCGCGGTACCGCACCGGCGGCGGGACGGCGGGCAACGTCGCCCGGAGCACCATCACCGTGCTGCGCAGCTCCGTCCCGTACATCGCCCGGGTGGACAACCGCGAGGCGGCGCGCGGCGGGGTCGACGGCGAGACCGTCGAGAACGCCAAACTGCGCGCCCCGCACCAGCTGCGGCTGCAGGAACGCGCCGTCACCGCAGGGGACTTCGAGCTGATCGCCCGGCAGGCAGCGCCCTCCGCCGCCCGGATCAGCTGCGTGCCCGCCGGTGGCGGGGAGGCGGGCGCGGTGCGGGTGCTGGTCGTCCCCGACGCGGTCGCGGACGACGGCGACCGGCTGCGGTTCGAGCAGCTGATCCCCGACGAGCAGGTGCTGGCCGCCGTCGCGAGGGCCCTCGACGAGCGGCGGCTGATCGGCACCCGGGTGCACGTCCAACCCCCCGCCTACCAGGGCGTGACGGTGGTCGCCCGGCTCACCACCGGCGCCCCCGACCCCGACCGGGTCCGGGAGGCGGTGCTCGCCGCCCTGTACGGGTACCTCAACCCGTTGCACGGCGGCGCCGACGGCTCCGGCTGGCCCTTCGGCCGGGCGGTGCAGTACGGGGAGGTGTTCGCCGTGCTGCAACGGGTGGAGGCCGTCGCGGGCGTCGAGGAGCTGCGGCTGTTCCCGGCCGACCCGATCACCGGACGCCGGGGGGCGCCCGCCGAGCGGGTCGACGTCCCGCCGGAAGCCCTGGTCTTCTCCCACCAGCACCAGGTCGTGGTCACCCCGGTCGCCTCGGACACCTCGGGCACGTCGCTCTCCGGGAACGGGCAGTCATGACGCGCGCCGCGATCCCCGGACTGCCCAGCGCGCACCCGATCGGCGAGCTGCTCCCGGCACTCTTCGCCGACGACGACTTCGCCCAGCGCTTCACGGCCGGCCTGGACACCGTCCTCGCCCCGGTCTTCGCCACCCTGGACAGCCTGCCCGCCTACTTCGCGCCCCGCCTCGCACCCGCCGACTTCCTGGACTGGCTGGCGTCCTGGGTCGCGGTGGAGGTCGACCCGGCCTGGCCGGACGAGGTACGCCGCGCGGTGGTCGGACGCGCCGTGGAGCTGCACCGCTGGCGCGGCACCCGGCGCGGCCTCACCGAGCGGCTGCGGCTGGTGCTGGGCGCCGGGAGCGAGATCGTGGACGGGGGAGGAGCGTCGTGGTCCAGCGACCCCGGAGCCGCCGACGCCGTCCCGGCGCGCGCACCGCGCGGTGAGGTGCTGGTCCGGGTCTGGCCGCTGCGCGGTCCGGGCCTGGACGAGGACCAGGTGCTGTCCGTCGTCAGGGCGGGCTGCCCGGTCCACCTGACCTGCCGGGTGGAGATCCTGCCCGGTCCACCCGGGAGAGCGGAGGACTGACGGATGCCGGTGTGCCCCGACTGCGGAACGGCCAACGGCGAGGGGGACGACTTCTGCGGCAACTGCGGCGCATACCTGGGGTGGTCGCGCAGTGCCCCGGCGGCGCCGGCCTCGCCGGCGCCTGAGTCCGCTGCGCCCGCTGCTCCCGCTTCCACCCCTGCGCCTGCCGCGCCCGCTGCGGCCGCCACGCCCCCCGCGCCGGCCGTGTCCGAGCCCGCGCGCACCGAACCCACCTGGCGAACCGTTTCGCGACGGATGACGCGCGGGCGCAGGGAGCAGCCGCCCGCCCCGGACACCGAGGCGCCCACCCCGCCCGCCGAGGCACCGGCGCCCCCGCCGCCCGCCGATCCCCCGCGCTCGACCTCCGCCCGCGTACCGAGGTCAACTCCCGCACTGGCTGAGTCCCCTGAACCACCTCCGGCTCCTGGACCACCTCCGCCCCACGCGGCGACTGCGACTCCCGAACCGACCGCGACCTCTGGACCGACCGCGGCTCCTCTACCGACCGGGGCTCCTCTATCGGCTGCGGCTCCCGAACAGGCTCCCGCTCCCGGACCGCAGGCCGATCCGGTGGCCGTACAACCCGCGAAGCCCGTCGTACCCCGTCCCGTCGTCCGGGAACCCGGGGCCGAGGAGGCCCAGGACGGCCCGCCCTGCCCCCGCTGCGGCACGCCCAACCTGCCCGAGCGCCGGTTCTGCCGCCGCTGCGCGGCCCCGCTGACCGTCACCGCAGCCCCACCGAAGTTGCCGTGGTGGCGCACCCGTTGGCCGTTCCGGCGCCGGGTGCGGATGGGCGGTTCGGGCAACGCGCTGCGCCGGACGATCGCGCTGCTCGTCCTGGTCGCGGTGGTGGTCGCGGGGATCCTGCTGTACCCGGCCGGCAAGACCGCCTTTCAGGATGTGCTGGACAAGCTCGGCAGCACCGCGCCGATCACCCCCGCCGCGACCTCGGCCAGCGCCGCCGTCGAAGGACACCCGGCGGCCTCGGCCGACGACGGCCTTACCAACACCTACTGGGCGGCTCCCGCGATCGGGGACTCGGTCGCCTTCGACTTCCGCACCCCGTTTCGGCTGGTGGACCTGATCATCCACACCGGTGCCGCCGCGGACCCGCAGCAGTTCCAGCAGCAGGCCCGTCCCCTCGTCCTGTTCCTGGAGGTCGCGTCCGCGGACGGGGAGCAGCACCGGAAGCAGATCACGCTCAACGACCAGCCCGGTCCGCAGACCGTGGCGACCGGGATCAGCGACGTCGTCCAGGTGAAGCTGACCGTCCGCGAGGCGGCCGGGGTCGGCCCCGGCCGCACCATCGCCCTGGCCGAGGTGGAGTTCTTCAAGCGCACCTGAGCCCACTCCCGGAACCACCCCGAAGCCGTCCGTCAATCGCCCACTTACCGTTCGGCAACGCACAGTTGGTGAGATCGCCATGTTCACTTCAGAAATTTCCCGGAAGGAGTGCCTCCCTTGACCACTCGACTCAGGCAGGGTGCGGGCCGACGGGTGCTGCCGACGCTGATGGCGACGCTGTGCGGGATCGCCGGTGCCACCGCGGTCGGTGCGACCCCGGCGGCCGCGGCCGCAGCCGACCAGCGCCACCCGATCTACGCCATCGCGCACCCGGTCGACCCCCTGAACGGCGTGGACGCCGCGCTCAGGTGAACCGCCACGGCTCCACCCACCGCCTGGCCACCAGCGGCGACCGCCTGTTCCGGTAGGGCCGGGAGTCAGCAGCCCGGTACGTCGGACTCGGCCAGGGGCTCGTCGCCGGCGACCGGCTCCAGGCCGCGGAGCAGGTGGGTGAGGAGGTCCTCGAAGACCTGGTCCAGGGCCGCGCCGGAGAGCTGACCGCTCGCGGCCTGGGCGGCCACCCCGTGGACAGCCGTGAAGAGGAGGGTGCCGATCCGGTCGGCGTTGCCGGTCCGGATCCGTCCCTCCTCCTGGCCGCGGGCGATCAGGGCGTGGAGGTCGTCCTTCAGCGGCTGCCAGGCGAGCTGCAGTCCGTGCGCCACGGCGGCGGCTTCCGGTGCCTGCCGACCACCGCTCGCGCCGAACGTGTCACCCGCCCGAGCCCGGCGGCCTGAGCCGGGCCCCGGGCATTTGGTCTTCGGTGCGGAGTAGGAGTACTGTCTTCCAGTCGCTCGGCGCGGCCCTCCGGAGCGGGATCGAATCTGAATTCGAGAACGACCGGGGAAAACAGCCCGAAAAACTCTGCTAGAGTCCGGGGGCGCCGAAAGGCAAAAGCCGATTCGATGAATGAGACTCCGGAAAACGGAGCGGAAAACATCTGATAAGCTTAAGACACGAAAGAACGAAGCCCGGAGGGCCCGCTGGAAGGCGGTCCGAAGGAAGCGTCCGTTCCTTGAGAACTCAACAGCGTGCCAAAAGTCAACGCCAGATATGTTGACATCCCCGGCCTCAG